>CAZNSV010000006.1:0-23016 GCA_964575775.1 uncultured Desulfovibrionaceae bacterium | reverse complement strand
AACACCGCCAGGGCCGGGAGCCCGTCCAGGAATGCCTTGCGTCGCACCGCCTTGAAGAGCCGACCATAAATCAGGGCCACCCCCCCGCAATAGAGCAGGGTGAAGGGCAGCCCCAGCCCGGTGAGGAACGTCAACAGGATGTTCTCAGAAACCTTGATCTTTTCCAGCTCGAAGCGAAAGCTCTCCCGCTCCACATGGGGGTAGCGCAGGGTGTAGTTCTCCAGATAGGCCGTGCGGGGCACGCCCAGGCCGATGCCCAGCCAGGGGTGCTCCCGGGCGATGCTCAGGGAAAAGGGGTAGTTCTCCACCCGGTAGTACAGGGACTCGTGGGCCAAGTGCAGGCGTTTTTCCGGAAAGAGGAGCAGGAACGCCCCCGCCAACAGGGCCGAGAGCCCGGCCAGGAGCAGGAAGCTGCGCAGGCGCATGGTGCCCAGCAGCAGCACCACCCCGGCCAGGAGCACGGGCATGACCAGGGCCACCCGCAGGCCGCTCAGGAACAGCACCAGGCAGGCCGTGCCCAGGAGCGCCCAGGCGGCCACGCGCCAGCGGGACTCGCGCCCCAGCAGGCAACTCAGGGGGGCAAAGGCCAGGAGCAGACTCAGGCTGACCTGGGGGTGACGATAGGGGTCGAAAAAGGCGTGCACACTGCCCTGCAGCAGCAGCCCGACGAGGCTCAGGGCCAGGAACCCCCCCATGAGCAGGGCGCAATACCCCGCGAAGAGGCTCCGCCGTTCCGGGGTCTGCAGGAGCAGGCGGGCGGACCAGTAGCCCCCGCAACCCGAGCTCCAGAGCACCAGCCCCCGGCTCAGGGCCGTGGCCGGATCCTGGCTGGTGAACCCTGCGGCCAGCACCAGGCCCAGCAAGGCCAGGCAGAAGACCGTGGCCGGGGAGCGCAGCCGCTGCCCCATGCCGGGTGTGCAGCAGTAGGCAGCCAGCAGGGATGCCAGACAGATGAGCCCCGCAAAGAGGTTGGCGCTCACTTCCCGGGTGATGATCACGTAGGGCTGCCGGAACACGGCCTGGAAGCAGACGAAGGCGAAGAGGAGCAGGGCGCAGCGCTCCCCGGGGGAACTCTCGTGCCAGGCGTTGCGCACTGGGGCCAGGATGGTGCGGATCATGCGACTACCGATGCCCCGGCAGGGTTGACCGCAGGGGGTACGCCGCTGGGGGGGCGGGCACTGCGGAAAGTGGGAGCCCTCGCGGCAAGTCTAGGGTGATGTCCGCAAAATTCATAAGATGAATTGTGCGGAGGACCGCGAACTGAAAAGCGCGGTTTTCAGTTCGCTCACGCCGCCATCGGCGGCGGGGCGGTCTTACGACCGCCCATAGTGTCGCGCCAATCACTTGCAACTCATATCTACGAACTAAGCGGACGCGACACTAGCGGGAGCGCAGGTTGTACTTGAGGATGCACCACAGGGCCTGGACCCCATCGCGCCAGCCGATTTTCTTGCCTTCCTCGTAGGTACGCCCGTAATAGGAGATGGGCACTTCGTAGATGCGCAGCCGCTTCTTGGCCAGCTTGGCCGTGATTTCCGGCTCGAACCCGAAGCGCGACTCCTCGATGACGACGCCCTCCACCGCCTGGCGGGTGAAGACCTTGTAACAGGTCTCCATGTCCGTGAGGTTCAGGTTGGTGAAGACGTTGGAGAGCAGGGTGAGCACCTTGTTGCCCACGGAGTGCCAGAAGTAGAGCACGCGGTGGGCGCCGTGCCCGGCAAAGCGCGAGCCGTACACCACGTCGGCCTTGCCCGCGAGGATGGGCTCCAGCAGCACGGGATACTCGGCCGGGTCGTACTCCAGATCGGCGTCCTGAATGAGCAGGATGTCGCCCTTGGCCTGCTGCATGGCCGTGCGCAGCGCGCCCCCCTTGCCGGTGTTCTGCTCGTGCAGGAAGACCTTGATGCGGGGGTCGGCGAAGCCCTTGAGGATTTCGCGGGTTCCGTCCGTGGAACCGTCGTCCACGATGACCAGCTCCACGCTGTAGGGCGTGGCCAGCACTGCCTGGACAGCTTCCTCGATGGTGGCGCGCTCGTTGTAAACGGGCATGAGCACGCTCAGGGTGATGCTGCTGGGGTCGATGATGTGTTTGGGCATGGTGGTCGCTGTTGCAGGGTGGAGTACCATAAGTGATGCAGCTCGATTCTCAGCCTGTGAAGTCCGGGCACGGTATACCGAGAGCCGTGGCTTGGCAAGGGTTTGAGGTCTCGGCGCAGGCTCTGGTCAGGGGCAGGAAATCCTCCGGCACCCGCTGCCCCCGCGGGATGGCGTCCAGATCCAGGCCGTGGCATAGCCCGGCCCGCAGGTGGCATTCCCCGGCATAGGCCACCATGGCGGCGTTGTCCGTACAGAGCGCCGCGGAGGGAAGGCTGAGGCGCAGTCCGTGGCGTTGGGCCAGCGCGGCCATGGCCTGGCGCAGCATGCTGTTGGCCGCCACGCCCCCGGCCACCAACAGGGCGCGGATGTCGCGCTCCCGGCCCAGGGCCCGTTCCACCTTGACCCGCAGGGTATCCACGATGCTGTGGTTCAGAGAGGCGCAGAGGTCGGCCAGCTCCCCCAGCCTGGGATTCTCGGCGCACAGCGCCCCCAGATCCGGGCTCGCCTGGAGGGTGGCGAACATTTCCGGGGGCAGGACCAGGTGCCTCCGCTGTTGCATGGCCAGGCTCACGGCGGTCTTCAAACCGCTGAAGCTGAAGTCGAGGTTCTGGTTATCCAGGTAGGGGCGCGGGAACAGGTTGGGGTCCACGGTTCCGGTCCGGGCCAGGGCGTCCACGAACCGCCCCCCAGGGTAGGGCAGGCCCATGAGCCGGGCGCTCTTGTCCAGGGCCTCCCCGGCGGCGTCGTCCAGGGTGCGCCCCAGGCGGCGAAAGCGGGTGGGTGCGTCGAGGCGGTAGAGTTGGGTATGCCCCCCGGAGACCAGGAGCCCCAGGGCCGGGAAAAGGAGTTCCTGCTCCAGCCCGGCGGCCAGGAGATGGGCCTTGAGGTGGTCCACGCCGACCAGGAGCGCTCCCGTGCCGAGCACCAGCCCCTTGGCAAAGCCCAGCCCCGTGAGCAGGCTGCCCAGGAGCCCGGGCCCCCGGGCCACGGCCACGGCGTCCAGATCCTGGGGGCAGAGGCCCTGTTCGGCCATGAGGCGGTCGAAGAGGGAACCGAGGATGCGGTAGTGCTCGCGCGAGGCGATCTCGGGCACCACGCCGCCGAAGAGCGCGTGCAGGGGGACCTGGGTGGCCAGGGTCTGACCCAGCAGGCGACCGTCGCGGACCAGGGCCAGGGCGGTCTCGTCGCAGGAGGTTTCAATCCCTAATGTCAGCATGCAGGAAGGGGCGGACAGGCCGCCGCGTGCGGGGAGACGACGCGGCGGCCCGAAAGGGTCAGGAATTTTCGCGGTAGATGTCCGAGACCTTGCGCACGTCGTTCTCGGAGCCGATGAAGAGCGGCACGCGGGCGTGCAGGGCCTGGGGCTCGATGTCCAGGATCCGGGTGCGGCCGTCCGTGGCCAGGCCTCCGGCCTGCTCCACAACCATGGCCAGGGGCGAGGCCTCGCAGAGATAGCGCAGCTTGCCGTGGGGGTCCTTCTTGTCCCGATAGTCGATGGGGTACATGAAGATGCCGCCCTTGAGCAGGGTGCGGTGGAAATCGCCCACCAGGGAGCCGATGTAGCGTTGGGAGTAGGGTGCGCCCAGGGCGTTGTCTTGCCCCGTGAAGTGGCTGACCACCTTGCGGGTGGCGTCGTCCCAGTACTCCCAGTAGCCCATGTTCACGGAAAAGGTCTTGCCCTGCTTTGGGACCTGGATGTTGGGGTGGGAGAGCAGGAACTCGCCTACGCTGGGGTCCATGGTGAAGCCGTGCACCCCGTCGCCCGTGGTGTACACGAGCATGGTGGAGGTGCCGTAGAGGAAATACCCGGCGCCCACCTGCTCCACGCCGCGCTGCAGCACGTCGGCCAGGCTCACCTCCCGCTGGGGGGGGGAGACCCGGCGCAGAATGGAAAAGATGGTGCCGATGTTGGTATTGACGTCGATATTGCTGGAACCGTCCAGGGGGTCGAAGATCAGGATGTAATCGCCAACCTGGAACTTGTCGGGGATGCGGATGAGGTCGGCGTTTTCCTCGGAGACCATGGCGCAGAGTACCCCGGAGCGCTCCATGCGGTGGATGATGATGCTGTTGGCATAATCATCGAGCTTCATGACCTTTTCGCCCTGAACGTTGATGTCCCCGGTAAAGCCGAGGATATCCACCAGGCCGGCCTTGTTCACTTCGCGGGACACGATCTTGGCGGCGAGGATGAGGTCGTTCATCAGCGAGGTGAAGCGACCGGTGGCGCCGGCGGCCTGCTTCTGATGGTAGAGCATGTGCTCCGTGACGGTGATCTGGCCCATGGGCATATGACAACGCCTCCTTGGCAATGCTTGAAATGATGCGGAGCACGAACTCGTGGCCCAATGCTCCGGCGGCCCCGGGCCGCATACCGCTGCGCCTGCAGCCTACTCCGCGGGTTGGGGCAGAGGCTGCGCCAGGGCCGCGTAGATGAGGTGATACTCGCCCAGATGCCGGGCGACCCAATAATACTCCCCCCTGCCGCCGTCAAAGGAACCGAACTCGCGCCCCTTGAGTATCTTGTCCCAGGGCAACTGCGCCAGGGCCTGGGCATCCTGCTCGTAATCCCCGGGCCAGAGCACTTCGCCGGGGCTCACCAGGATCAGCTCCTGGGGTTCGGGGCAGAAGGAAATGAGTTTGCGGGGGTCGAAATGCACCACCACCAGGCCTTTCCACTCGCTGTCCTGGAAAAAGGGATTGCCCAGATAGACTTCGGGCCCCAGGGGCGTGTTCACCGCAAAGGCGCGCAGCCGGTGATCCTGCCAGGCTTCGCCGTACTCCATGAACGGGTTCAGGTCGTGCTGCTTCAGGCTCTCGGGTGGATGCCTGAAACGGACCACGCCCGCTATATCCACCAGCTTGACGCCGCTGATCCAGGGGTAGTCCTCGAACAGGCGCTTGAACCAGTCTTCGTCGGGCAGACGGTCCGTGCCGTCCACGTAGCGATAGAGAAAGGTGATGTTCTGGTCCACCGGCTTGAACAGGGTGGCCAGGCGCAACATCTCCTCGTCCAGATCGTCCGTGTCCAGAGAGACCGTTGGCGTGGGGACCACGTAATCACGGTATAACCGTTTGGTTTCCTTGACCGTTTCGTGAACCGTGCTGCATCCGCTCACCGCGGTGCACAGCAGCACGAGCAGTATGATGACGCCGCGCTCCAAATTCATTCTCCCTTGCAGGTACGTATGCAGAAATAGCATTTCAGTTCGCTGCCTTGGCTTCAAGTCGCTGGGCCAATGACTCCAGGACATGCATCAGTTTTTTCTTGTGGCCGGAGCCGGGCGAAGAGGGCTTGACCGCTTCCGGACGGGGAGTCGGAGGCGTATCGGCAGCTGGGCTTTCCCCGGCCGCCAGACGCCGCATGGTCTCCACCCGCTCTTCCAGTTCCTTGCGCGCCGCCCCCTGGCTGCCGGCCAGGAGTTCGCGGTAGATGTCCAGGGCGCCTTCGAAATCGCCCTGCTCCGCCAGGAGATCGGCCATGGTACGGGTGCGCAGGGAAAAGGTCTCTTCCTCCCCCTCCTCGCCGTCGTCCTCACCATCCACGGCGTGGGCCTCGGGCCGCGCACGGTCCTCAGTTTCGTCCTCTCCCTCCGCCAGGGTCTCTTCCGCTTCCAGGGCTTCGCCCCATACCGTGGGGGCGGACTCTTCCTCTTCAGTTTCGGGTTCGTCGTCCTCGGTCTCGGTGTCGAGGTCCAGGACCGCGCGGAACGGTTTGGCACCGATGGATTCGTCTACTTTTCTGGGGGGAGGTGGCGCTGTGGCCGCGTCTCCCAGCAGTGTCTGCAGGCCGGACTCGATGATCCGGGCCCAGCTGAGATTCTTGCCGGAAAAGTGCGCGGAAAGGAAGCGCAGGGCCAAGGCAGGCTCGCTGCCTTGTTCCTCGACGGCCAGCTGTCGGGCCCAGGCGGTCCAGAAGGCCGGATACTCGCCCATGCTGCGGGCCACGCTGCGCACCAAGTCCTCGCATTCGGGATCCCTGCCCTGCCGCTGCATGACTTCCACCTGCAACAGCTTAGCTTCCACGAACTCGGGATGCCGTGTCAACCCTTGTTCAAGGGTCTCCAGGGCTTCCTGCAACCGATCTTCCTGCACCAGCAGTCTGGCCAGGGGGAAAAAGACCTTGGAGTGCGGCTCGAGCTCCAGGACCTCTCTATACCACCTAATTTTGCTCTTCATCCGGGTCTGCTCCAGGAGAGGGGGCGGAAGGTGTGACACCGGAAAAATCATAGAGCACTTCGTTTTCCTTAACGAAGTTCAATTGTTCGCGGATCATTTTCTCGATGAAGCCGCTATCGGACTGCAGCAGGCGGATTTCTTCGCTCAGTTGCATGGTTTTCGTGTGCAGTTCGTCAATGCGCTGTTCCAGGGCGTGGTTGCGCTTACGCAGGTCGAGATAGCCGAAGATGCCCTGATCGCTGAGCAGAATTCGATAGAGGAACAGGATGTTCAGCACAGCGATGAGCCCCAGTAGGAGGCGGTTCCAGAGCATGAAAGCCCGATTATTGTAATTGTTGGCGTTTGGCCGTGTTGTCCTGAACCAGGGCCAGCGGCGCTTTGAGTTCCTGGAGGAAGTTCGAGGTGGCGAGCTCGATGCGGCGCACGTCGTCTTCCTGTAGGGCGACCTCAGCCAATTTATCGATGAACGTCCGCAGGGTGGCGTAATCCTGCAGAAGCATGTGCCCCATCTCCAGGCGTTCCAGTGCAGGTTCCAGTTCAAGAATGGTCTGGAGACAATTCTTGAGCCGCAGCTGCAGATGCAAGGCGTCTTCGAAACCGGTTGTCGCGTCGTTCACAGGCTCTCCGTAGCGACTCGAAGGTTTTCCTTGGTCCGGCGATCGGTCAGCCCCTAGCCGTATCTGGCTTGGTCAATCCCGGGAACCGGAAGGCGGTTTGGGATTGGCTCCTGCCGTGGAACTCACCCCGGCGGATTCCGAGGGGCCCGGTGCGGCGGGGTGCAGGCTGGCCCGAAAAAAGCTCGCCAGATAATTTCCGCCCGAAAATACTGTCATTGCCAAGGCGATGTAAAGCATTATCTGCCCGGCGGGGCGCACATCGAAGCCGAAGAGGGGGTAATGAAAGATCAAGGGACACATGGCCACGATCTGCAGCACGGTCTTGAGCTTGCCGTAACGGTCCGCGGCGATGACCTGGCCGTGTTCCACCGCCATGGCACGCAGCCCGGTGACCAGGAGCTCCCGCCCCAGTATGACGATGACGATCCAGGGCTGGACCCAAGGTTGGTTGTCGGCGTCACGCAGGTAGGCCAGCATGACCAGCACGGAGCTGATGAGGATCTTGTCCGCCAGGGGGTCCAGGAATTTACCGAAGGTGCTGACCAGGTTGTACTTGCGGGCCACCACCCCGTCCAGGAGGTCCGTGAGGCAGGCGGCGATGAACAGCAGCATGGCCGCCAGGCAGGTCATCCGCGAGGGCGCGTAGAGCAGGGCGACCAGCACAGGAACGACGGCCACACGGGACAGGGTGATCTTGTCGGCGAGGTTCAGCTTCATGAGCGGGCTTTCATCTTCCTGTACTTGGCCATGACCTTCCGGACGTAGGACTCGGTTTCAGGGAAGGGCGGGATGCCGCCGTATTTGTCCACATTGCCCGGCCCGGCATTGTACGCCGCCAGGGCCAGGTGCACGCTGCCGAACCGGTCGAGCATCCGCTTCAGGTAGCGCACGCCCGCGTCGATGTTCTCGTCCGGGTCGAAGGAGTTCTGCACTCCCAACTCCTTCTGGGTCTGCGGCATGATCTGCATCAACCCCTCGGCCCCCTTGGGCGAGACCGCATCGCTCTGATACCCGGACTCCACTTCGATCACCGCCTGGATCAGGTTGGCATCGATGCCATGGCGTTGTCCGTGGGCCTTGGCCAATTGTATGACTTTATCGCGCCCCAGTCCAGGGTGACTACGCATAATCTCCCGAAAAGCCAGAAAGACTTTGTAGCCCTTGGCCGCTGCCTTGCGGTTGGTGAACGAAAAAACTCCATTCTGGTCCTGCCGGTAATAAATGACCGTCTCCGCAACCACCGGCGGGACCAGGCACAGCAGCAGCAGCACGCAAAGCGCAAGACACGAAGGCATCGACCTGACGGACATCCGGACTTCCTCCTTGCCTGCGGCCCGGAAGAAGCTCCGGACCGGTCAGGAATGAACGCTTGCAGCAGCCTCCAGGCTGTCGGCGGCGTCCCTGGCCACCTTGGCGGCGATGGCCAGCAGCGCCTCCTTGGCCGGGGTGTCCTCCTCCAGCAACACGATGGGTTTGCCCAGGTCCCCGGCCACCACCGTGGCGGGATCCAGCGGCACGGCACCCAAAAATTCCATCCCGTACTTCTTTGCAAGCTCCATGCCGCCGCCCTTCTTGAACAAGGATATCTCTCCCTGACAATGGGGGCAGATCAGCCCGCTCATGTTCTCCACCACGCCCAGAATATTGGCCTGGGCATACTGCAGGAAATTGATGGCCTTGCGCACATCGGCCAGGGAAATCTCCTGGGGCGTGGTCACGATGACGCACAAGGCGTCCGGAATGGTCTTGAGCACCGTCATATGTTCGTCGCCGGTGCCCGGAGGGGAGTCGATGACCAGGAAGTCCAACTCGCCCCAGTTCACATCCGCGATGAACTGGCGGATGGCGTTGTGCTTCATGGGGCCGCGCCAGAGCACCGCCTGGTCCTGGTCCTTGAGCAGGGAATCCATGGAGACCACGCCCAGCTTGTCGTTGAAGCGCTTGGGTTCGATGGAGCGCCCCCTGCCACCGTCCATCTGCCCCTTGAGCCCCAACAGGCGGGGCACGCTGGGGCCGTGGATGTCCACATCCAGCAGGCCCACCCGGTGCCCCATGGAGGCCAGGGCCGCGGCCAGATTCACGGCGATGGAGCTCTTGCCCACGCCGCCCTTGCCGCTCATGACGAACAGCTTGTAGCGGATCTTGGCCAGGGCATCGTGGATGAGTTGGTCTTGCAACAGGGTTCCGGCGCTCTTCTTGCCTTCCCCTTTGCCCGCACTGCTGCAGGAACCGCAGGAATCGCTCATGATCTTATCCTCGCTGAAGTTTCGTCCGCTCGCTGAGGAGCCGGACGGCTAGCGGATGTACTTGATGGCCACGAAGCCGAGAATCACCAGCACCGTGGTGAGTACCAACACGACGTCGAAGCGTTTTTCCAGGAAATAGCGCACCTTTTCGCCAAAGAAGTAGATGAGCGCGGCGATGGTGAAGAAGCGCAGCCCCCGACTCAGGGTGGAGGCGACGATGAACACCGGCAGGTTTATCATGAAGGCGCCCGCCGTGAGGGTGCAGAGCTTGTAGGGGATGGGCGTGAGCCCGGCCACGGCCACGGCCCAGGCACTGTAGGTTTCGTACCACTGCTGGATCAGGGCGTACTTGTCCAGCAGTCCGTAGAACCGCACGATGGGCATGCCCAGGAGCTCCATGAAGTAGAAGCCGATGGCATACCCCAAGAGCCCCCCGGCCAGGGAAAAGAACAGGCAATAGGCCGCCAGGCGGAAGGCCTTTTCCCGGTTGGCCAGGGCCATGGGGATCAGCAGCAGGTCCGGGGGGACGGGAAAGAAGATGGATTCGGTGAAGGACACCACAGCCAGGACCCGGGTGGCCCCTTTGCTGTCGGCGACCTTCCACAGTCGGTCCATCCAGGACTGGATCAGGCGCATGAAATCTCCCTCAGGGGGCGGGTTGCGGGTTCGTACGGCGGAAGTGCCCCGGCCCCGCCGAGGCAGCCATGGGAGACGTCCACTGCAAGGGTATTACCAGCCGTGCTGTCCGACGAGGTCCACAAAGGCCACCCCGCCCAGGTTTTTTTCCTGATACCGACCGTTGTGCTTCTTCACCACCACCAGTTCCTGGTTGCGACGGGCACTGCCCACGGGGATGACCAGGATGCCCGGGTCGCCCAGCTGCTCCAGGAGCGGTTCCGGAATGGTGGGACCACCGGCGGTGACCATGATGCGGTCGAAGGGGGCCTGCTCGGGCCAACCGAGGGTGCCGTCGTCGAGCTTCTGGCGGATGCGGAAGTACTTGAGTTGCATGAAGCGCTCCCGAGCTTCCTGGTAGAGCTCGCGGACCCGCTCCACGGTGTAGACCTCCAGGCCGACTTCGGCCAGGATGGCGGCCTGGTAGCCCGAGCCGGTGCCGATCTCCAGCACCCGCAGGCCCGGCATGGGGTCGAGCAACTGGGTCATCCAGGCCACGATGTAGGGCTGGGAGATGGTCTGGCCATGCCCGATGGGCAGGGGATGATCCTCATAGGCCTGAGCCCGCAGGGCCTCCTGCACGAAGAGATGCCGGGGCACCTTGCCCATGGCCTCCAGCACCGCCGGGTGGTTCACGTTCCGGGCAGCGATCTGCTCCCGGACCATGCGCTCGCGGTTTCTTTTCAGGTCTACTCTCACTGGTCCCCCGGCCGCGCAACCGGCTGTCTCCGTGGCTGCCACGGCGCAGCTCGGAGTCGTGTGGCGTATTGTCGAACAAATTTACAAAACAGATTTTTCTTCGCAAGTCAATCGCAGCCAAGCCAGGAACATTCTTCCGGATTATTACAGGGGCAACCCCGAATCGCCCCATGCCACAACCCCAGGCAAGGAAGAAAGGCTGCCGCAGGCGCTGTTCTCCGGGCGTTGCCACCCGGCTGCGAATCATTTATAGCCTGAACCCGGAGGACGCGGCAGATGCGGATGCGGGAATTGGTGATGCGGGCGCGCAGTTGCAGACGTTTCAATGCCGACACGGCAGTGCCCCCGGAATTTCTCGAGGAGTTGGTGGAGCTGGCCCGTTGCACGGGATCCGCCATGAATCTGCAGCCCCTGAAGTACGTGCTCAGCTGCGCCGCGGACATGAACGCCCGCATCTTCCGGACCCTGGGCTGGGCGGCGTATTTGCCCCACTGGCCCGGCCCGGCGGAGCACGAACGCCCCACAGCGTATGTGGTGCTCTGCCTCGACACCGACCTTGCCCAGGAAGTGGACTGCGACCACGGTATCGCCGCGCAGACCATGCTGCTGGCCGCGGCGGAACGCGGGCTGGGCGGCTGCATCCTGGGCTCCGTGAACCGGGAGAAGCTGGCGCGGGAGCTCGATTTGCCCCCGCACTTGCGGATCCTGCTGGTACTCGCTCTGGGGCGCTGCGCCGAGAACCACGTCCTGGAGCCCCTGGGCGCCGACGGCAGCGTCAAATACTACCGCGATGTCCAGGGCGTGCATCATGTGCCCAAGCGCTCGGCGGAGTCGCTCATCGCGGCGCGTTTCTATTGATGCTTTGTTACTAACCCCCACCGTGACGCAATCACGTGCAAGACGGAATTGATGCAAACCAACGACAAGACTGCAGCGGCCAATGACCCCCTGACCAAGGCCACTCTGGTGGCCCGCTGGCTGGAAGACAAACAGGCCCGGGACATCCTGGGCCTCGACGTGCACACCCTGAGCCAGTCCTTCGAGACCATGCTCATCGCCACCGCACGCAACGTGCGCCATGCCCAGGCCCTGGCGGACCATCTGATGCAGGGCACCTCGGCCGAAGGCTTCGAGCTGCTGGGCATGGAGGGCTACAAGTCCGGCCAGTGGATCCTGGTGGACCTCAACGACGTGGTGGTCCACATCTTCCAGGAGAGCGTGCGCGGCTTTTTCAACCTCGAGGGCCTCTGGTCCCACGGACGCACCTTCCTGCATCTGCAGCAGCCCGGTGCCACCGCAGTCGAGCCGGGGGAGGAAGACTGATGCCCCTGACCCCGACCCTGCTCCTGATCCTGGACGGCTGGGGCCTGGCCCCCGCGGGACCCGGCAATGCCGTGGACCTGGCCCGACCCGCCGTGCTGGAACGTCTGGCCGCCGAGTACCCCTGCACCCGGCTGCTCTGTTCCGGCCGCGCCGTGGGCCTGCCAGACGGGTTCATGGGTAACTCCGAAGTGGGGCACATGAACATCGGTGCCGGCCGCATCGTCTATCAGGACATGACCCGCATCGACATCGCCATCGAGGACGGCAGCTTTCAGCGCAATCCGGTGCTGCTGGACTGCCTGGCGCGGACCAAGGCCGCTGGGGGGCGTCTGCACCTCATGGGGCTGGTCTCCGACGGCGGTGTGCACAGCCACGTCTTCCACCTGCACGCCCTGCTGCAACTGGCCAAGGCGCAGGGGGTGCCCTGCGTGATCCACGCCTTTCTGGACGGGCGCGACACCCCGCCGGACAGCGGCAAGGGCTTTGTGCGCGACCTGCAGCGCTTCCTGGACGACCTGGGGCACGGCCGCATCGCCACGGTCATGGGCCGTTACTACGCCATGGACCGCGATAAGCGCTGGGACCGCAACGCCCTGGCCTACGCCGCCCTCACCCAGGGGCAGGGCGAGCCCGCCCCCGATGCGGTCAGCGCCGTGGAACAGGCCTATGCCGCCGGGGAAAGCGACGAGTTCGTCAAGCCTCGCATCGTGGGCGCCCCCGAGGAGTGCTGCCTGCGAGACGGTGACGGTCTGTTCTTCTTCAATTTCCGCGCCGACCGGGCCAGGCAGATCAGCCGGGCCATTTTCGAGGACGGGTTCTCGGAGTTCGCGCGGCCTGTGCGTCCCGCCCTGGCCTGCTTCGCCACCATGACGGAGTATGAAGGCAGCTTTCCGCTCCCGACGGCCTTCCCGCCCCAGAGCACGGAGCGGACCCTGGGCGAGGTGGTGGCGGAGCTGGGGTTGGCGCAGTTGCGCATCGCCGAGACCGAAAAGTACGCCCATGTCACCTACTTTCTCAGCTGCGGTCGGGAGGAGCCCTTCCCCCAGGAGGAGCGGGTGCTGATCCCCTCGCCCCGTGACGTGCCCACTTACGACCTCAAGCCGCAGATGAGCGCAGAGCAGGTCACCGAGGCCTGCCTGGAGGCCTGGCACAGCGGGCGCTTCGGGCTGGTGGTCTGCAATCTGGCCAACATGGACATGGTGGGGCATACCGGGAGCATCCCGGCCGTGCTCGAGGCCATCCGCACCGTGGACGCCTGTGTGGGGCGCCTGGCAGAGGCCGTGCTGCAGAGCGGGGGACGGATGCTGCTCACCGCCGACCACGGCAACGCCGACGAGATGTTGGACGCCGACGGGCGCCCCCAGACGGCTCACAGCAAGAATCCCGTGCGGTTCGTGCTCGTTGACGCAGGCTTCAAGGGGCGCGGCAACGGCGTGCTGCGCGAACAGGGCAAACTGGGCGACATCGCGCCCACCATCCTGCAGCTCTGGGGAGTGGCCAAACCCGAGGTCATGACCGGCCTTGGTCTCCTGGCGGAGTGAGACATGGCCGAGAAGAACAAGCCGTTGATGCCGGTGCGTCCCACGGGGCTGGAGCTGATCTACCTGTATTTGTGTCCTTTTTGCGACAGGCAGGTGCCCATCATCAGCCCCACCCAGCCCTCCATGGCGCAGTGCGACTCCTGCAAGGGGCATTTCCCCATCGTGCCCGTGGACGAACGTAGCGTGCAATACATCAAGATCATGCTGGCCAATGGCAAGGCCGGGATCGACCCGGACTTCATGTAGCTCCGGCACTTCGCGGCCGGGAAGCGCACCCCGGGAGGTCTCATGACCACGACGCCCCTCTCCTGCCCGGATTGCGCTGTTGTGCAGCACACGCTCCTGGAGCGGCGGGGCGGGGCCTGCCGGGTGGCCACCATGCTGCGGGACGGGTTCGGCTGCGGCTTCAGCTTCGAACTGGCCGAAAGCGAGGCCGGGGAGCGCAGGCTCGCGGAGGAACCCTGGCTCCCGACGCTGTTGCGGCACCAGGCCGCCGGGCAACTGTTGCACCTGCACGCCTCCGGTGACTGGTGCGCCCTGTTGCAGGCCCTGGCCGAGGCGCGGAGTGGGCTGAACCGCCCCGGGCCCCTGGTCCTGACCCTGCACGACTGCAGCCTGCTGAGCGCCGGCTGCCCCTACCCCTTGGATTGCCCTCACTTCGCGACGGGCTGCACGGAGCCTTGCCCCCGGAATTATCCCCAACCAGGGGAGCGGCGGGCGCTGTTGCTGCGCCTCCTGCGGCAGTTGCGCCCCACGGTGTTGTGCCCCTCGCGCTGGATGAAGAACATGGCCAGCACGGCCTGGGCACCGTCAGGGGGCGAGCTTCCGGTCGATCTGCAGGTGCTGCCCAATGGCGTGGCCTGGCCGGAGCAACTGCCAGCGCGGAGTGCGGCGCGCAAGGAACTGGGAGTGACGCCCGAAGCTGTGGTGCTGGTCTTCGCGGCCCATGGCGGGGAGCAGGCCGTCTACAAGGCCGGGACGCAGTGGCGGCAGCTCTGGCGGTCAATCAAGGCCCAAATCCCCCAGGCCCTGGGCTGGTTCATCGGGGGGCAGGGGAGCGTGCGGGAACTGGAACCCGGGCTCACGGCCTGGCCCTACCTCCCGGAGGAGCAGCTGCGCCGTTTTCTGCGGGCGGCCTCGGTGCTGGTCTATCCCAGCCTGGCCGACAACCACCCCTTGCTGCTGCTGGAGGCCATGGCCGAGGGCTGCCCGGTGGCGGCCACCGCTGTGGGGGGCATCCCGGAACAGATCATCCCAGGGCGCACGGGGCTGCTCGCGGCGCCGGGGGATCCGCGTGAGCTGCTGCAGACGGTCCTGACACTGCTGCACCGACCGGGGCAGGCCCGAGGCCTGGCCGTTGCCGCCTGGGAGCACGGACGCCGCCATTTCACGCGGGAGCGGATGCTGGCGGATCATGCCCGGGTGTATTCACGCCTGCTCGGTCAGCCCTGATCCGGGGCCGACCTCACCGCACTTGCATCCCTTTTAGCGGCACAAGCCTTCGCGCCGGGCGGCAATGATCCCTTCGCAGCGGTCCATGGCGCAGGCCTTCCAATAGTCAAAGCAGGCCGAGTCGGCGTCCTTGAGCAGGGCGAAGGTCTTGCCCCGGGCCAGATAGGGCTGGGGCGTGTGGGGGTAGAGCTCGATGGCCCGGTCGAAGTCCGCCACGGCCCGGTCGTAATCCTTGAGGGCCTGGTAGACGTCCCCGCGCAGCATGTAGGACTGGGCATAGCTCGTGTCCAGCTGCACGGCCTGGGTCAGGAGGTCCAGGGCCTTGTCCAGCTCCTTGCGCTCCCGGGCGGCCTGGGCCTGGTCGAAGAGCTGCTGGCGCTTGTCCTTGAGCTGATCCTGATCGCTGCGGGGGCTGTCCGGTGCGGGCTGCGGCGCGAGTTGGACCTGGACCCGGGAAGGACGCCCGGCACTGACCACGCCCATGGCTTCCTTGTGCCCCACCCCTTCCTTGAACACGTCGATGCGATAGGAGCCGGGGGGCAGCTCCAGGCCCTGGACAAAGCTCTGCTGCAGATCGGGCAGAGTGATCACGGCGTCAGCTACGTCCACGTCCACGAACAACTGCCCCTTATCCGGTGCCAGGGCATCCGGGGAGGGGAGAGGGGGTGTGGTCTCGGTCTGCTCGACCGCCTCGGGGTCGGTTTGCGCCGCCTTGGCTCTCTGCTCGGGGGAGCGCAGGTCGAATCCGGCGGCGATGTGCCGCCCCTTGGGAACTTCCACCATGCGGACCTGGACTTCGTAACCTTCCGCCGAGACCTCGACCTCGAACTTTCCGCTGCCCACCTCGATCCCCTGTTGAAACTTGGGGGCGATGTTCAGGACACGGATCTGGGCGTCCGCGGGGATGCTGACCACGTAAAGGCGTTCTTTCTGTTTACCGGCCGGAGCACTGACGGTTTTTCCGTCCGCCACGGTAGCGGGAGGAAAAGCGGCGGGCTCGGGCGTGTCGGAAACCAGGGTGATGGAGACTCGGGTGTCCTTGTCGGCATAGACGTCGGCCATGATTTCCGTGGTCTGGTAACCTTCCTTGCTGACCTGGATGCGGTAAGGGCCGGGGGGCAGCTTGATGCCTTGCTTGAACTTGGGGTCGATGCCCAAGAGTTTCACGGTGGCCTGGTCCGGATCGGTCTTGACGTACAAGCGCCCAGGGTCATTGCTCGTCTGTTCAGGTTCGGCAGCGGGGGGCGCGGCAACGGCCTCCTGGGCCGGAACTTCCTCGGCAGGGGGCGAAGTTTCAGCTGGAGTGGACGTAGCGGGAGGTGTTTCCGTTGCGGCTTCGGCGGCTTGGGGCGTGATGTCCACGGTCAAGGTCAGGTCTTCGCCCCTGTTGATGGTAACGGTGCGTACCACCTCGCCAACGCCCTTTTTCTTGACCTCGACCACATAATCTCCGGGGCCCAGTTCCAGGCCCTGGTCGAACTTCTTGGCGATGTTGAGAATGCGCACCGTGGCGTCATCGGGGATGGGGCGCACGAACAACCGTGAACGCCCCTTGACGCGTTCCTCGACAAAGGAGGACTTGGCTGAGGGTTGCGCATCCTGTGCCACAAGCGGTCCGGCAAAGAGCAGGAGGAGAAGCGGCAGAAAGACAAGCAGACGGAACAAAGACATGAATACGCTCCTCAAGTCAGGAAAAACCTCGCGAAGAGGTGGCGTTGCAGGGGAGGGGACTCGGGTTGACCAGCCAGCAGAGGTACCCGGTTTTGGGGCGGCATGCAAGAACGACCGGCAGTGCAAGGGGAAGGCTCGGGCGTTGGCCGCAAGGGTGTTGACGACACGCCGCACGGAGGGGCTCTGCGGTCAGGCCTGGGCCATGGTATGGAGGGGCGTTGCCGCCAACCAGGATCACCAGGGCCTTCCGGGCGGACCAAGAACCGGAGCGAGAGCATGCGGACGGCTGCAGCAACGGCGCCTACAACCAAGGTATCCGACATGGGAGCGGGCCGAGCGGTAGAAGCAATTCGCACCGCCAAGTGGTAGCCCGTCCTGCGAAAGATGTGTGCCTCTGGGCAGCGGCAGAATCGTACACGCGGCCGCGAATGGGCTCTGGGGGCAGTAACCTGAGTGTGCTTTCGGAGACTACGGAACTGCTCGCCAGCCCCAGCGACACCCAGGGGCAAAACAACGACCGAATCGCCGGTGCTCATGCCCCGGAGGGGGTCAGCAGATGAGCCGCAGACAGGTCCGCAGTTGGAGCTCTTGCAGAATGATCCGCTCGTATTCCAGGGAGCAGTCACCCTGGCACACAAAGTCTTCTTCCAGAAATTTTTCGAGATATTGGGCTTCTTCCCAGAAATCGAGCAGTTCTTGGTCACCAAGGGATTTGATTTGCTCGGCCAGCGGAAACTCCTCGGTCTGCATGAAGAAACGCCCCATACCCGCTCCTTGCGCCGTATCCGGCAATGGGTTGCCCTGCCTGAAGCACAGCAGGTGTTCATCTGTGCGCGTCTTACAGCAGCTGGCCCGGAAAAACAAGTGCCGGTCAGGGGTGGTGCAGGCCCTGCCAGGAACCAATTGGGGGCGGCATCCTGTCGGAAAACACCAGTACGCCGGGTTGGTCCTTTTCCGGCGAGCGGATGCCGCCCAGGATCGTAGCTGCGCAGCATCAGGAAAGGACATTGATGTCCAGGAGTTTACCGCACGAGGGGCAGACATGCAGCCGGTTCAGATCCCGTTGCTTCCCGGTCCAGTACACGGGCTGCCAGACGGTGTTGCGCTGAAAGAACTGCACCATAATCCGGGCTCCGCATTGGCAATAGCGCTCCTGCATTTCCATATCTCCTTGCTCGCGCTGAAGGTTCAGTGGTTTCTGGCCCAGGCTGGCAGCCAGGACGCCGCACTCGTAGGTCGGGGAGGGGAGCAACGGGGCCCAACGGCACCCCTTGTTCGTCTGGATGCGATTCATGTCGGAACGAGATTCAGATACGTGCATGGTTGCCTCCGACTTGGTTGACATGGTCGGTTTTTTGTTTATATATTGCAACACGCCGGGCAAAAAAATCCTCAGCGGTATTCCCGGGAAATCCAGACCACCTTGCCGATGATGCGCACATTTTCCAGTTCGTCCCCCTGCAGCAGCACAGGGGCGTAGTCGGTGTTGTCGCTGAGCAGCACCAGGGCGCTGGGCCGTTTTTCCAGGCGCTTGATCATCACCGTGTCCTCCACGCCCACAGCGTAGATGCTGCCCGCCATGATCTGGTTCTGCCGTTGGTCCACCAGCACGGTGTCGCCTTCCTTGATTTCGGGCTCCATGCTGTTGCCGAAGACGTCCATGAGCACCATATGCCCAGGCGAGCCCTTGCGCTGCAGCCACTGCTGCTTGAAGACGAAGAATTCCTCCACCTCGGCGCCCACTTCGAAGGAACCGCCACCGGCGCACAAGCGGGCGCGAACCTTGGGGACCTCCACATAGTTGCCGGGTTGGGGAGGGGCCGGAGGTGCCGCGTGCGCTTGCTGCGCCCCTTGTTGTGCCGCACCGCGCCCCGTGGCCAGCCACTCCGGCCTCAGGCCGTAGTCCCGAGCCAGGATGTGCATCCATTTGTCCGGCACGGCGTCGCGGCGTTTGGCCTGGGTCACCGCGGAGCGGTTGACGCCCAGCAGGACAGCCAACTGCTGTTGGGAGTCGATGCCCAGCGCGTGCGCCACGCGGCGGAAAAAGGGGTCGAAACTGGTGCTGTTCATATCGTCCGCTCTTGGGTTGCATTTTATGAACAGGTGGTGCCCTTTTGTCAACAGGTTTTTTCGGGCCCGCCCCTTTTTTCTCCGGCCGGTCTCGGACCGCGCCTTGACGCTCCCGGGAAGCCGTGGTAGCCGAGCAAAGTCAAGAACACTGGATAGCTACTGCCGGTTGCCCCTTCCGACAACCTGTCCGCGCCCTTACGCTTCGGGCAGTCTCCTTCCGGACCAGACCCCACAGGCCCCATCATGACCGACGAACCGTTCTATTCCAATGTCAGACTCGATCCCGACACCTTCTATTTTCTCTATGTCGGTGAAATTAAAACACACTGTCTCAATCCTTTCCTGCAACGGGGCATGGAACGCCACCTTAAGCGCAAGGTGGGGCACGTCTCCGTGGTGCAGGATGTCCTGGCGGAGTATCCCCACGAGAACGTGCTCGTCGTCAATCCCCAGGCACGGCAGTTCTCGGAGGAGCTGGACGGCAGTCCCCGCGTGGCGTTGCGGGTGGCCATGCGCCACTTCGCCATGCAGGCTTCTCGGCATCCCGCCGTGCTGGAGCTGGTGCAGCGTATCCTGCAACGTCAGAAGGAGCTCCCGGTCTGGATGTTCGAGAACAAGAGCGAGCTCACCCTGCGCAGCAGACCCGGAGTGCGTTTGCTGGGGCCCGATCCAGCCCTGGTGCATCAGTGCAACGACAAGTCCTGGCAGTACGACACCTTTTGCGGTCACGTGCCCACCGTTGATTATCGCATCTGTTGCGGCAGCAGCGAGCTGCTGGAGACCACCGCCGGGATGCGCGCGACCTGCCGCCACGGTATCTTCGTCTCCCACACCTACAGCGCCGGGGGCTCGGATTCCCTGATCACCCAGACCCAGGAGCAGGTGGCCCAGCGTTTCACGGACCCCGAGGCCCGCTATCTGGTGAGCGCCTTCATTCCTCACGTCTATGACCCCACGGTCCTGGGCATCGTGGCCGGCCCGCGCGACGTCTACATCGCCGGGGTGGCGGATCAGCGCATCGAGGGCAGCCGCTTCCGGGGCTCCACCTACCCCTCGGTGCTGGAGGAGCCCCTGCAGGCCCAGCTCCGGGAGCACACCCGCACGGTGGGGCGCGTGCTCGGCGAACTGGGCTTCCGCGGTCTCTTCGGTTGCGACTACATCGTGGACCATGACGGGCGCATCTTTTTCATCGAGGTCAACCCCCGCAAGCAGGGCACCACCATGGAGTTCACCTGCGCCCTGCAGCAACAGTTCGCGCCGGGCGCCCCCAGCCTGATCGAGCTGGAGTACCATGCGGTGACCCAGGGTGGCCTGCCCAAGGACACGCCCTGGCCCGATCACGGCACTGCCTTGCAGGGGCGCAACCGACTGTACTGGGGCACCTACAACTACAAGGTGGAGCGGACCGTGGTCACCCACAACGGGTTGCCCCAGCTGATGCCGGAGTCGGAGCTGTTCCGGCGGGTGGCGCGGGGCGGACCCGGGGGGCATTTGATCCTGGAGCACGCGGGGCGCGACACGGTGGTCAAGCCCGGCACCTTTTTGGCCCGGGCCGTGGCCGTGGATTCCAGCCGCGAGGGCATGCAGGCCCGGCTGGAACAGGCCATTGCCGAGATCGAAGCCTCGTTTTCCTGAGCGCGTTTTCAGACACTTCAGTCTTGAGGATGGACATGAACAGCACCACACAGCAGCCGTTGGCGGCATTGGACACCCTGACCAGGGATTTTCTGCAGGAACTCGAAAGCGGCAGCACGGCACCGGACGCAGCGGCAACCGAGCGCATCCGCCCCTTGCTGGCGGCAGCCCAGGCCGCCGAGCGCACGCGCCCCTTGGTGGAGTTCTTCAAGGAATTGCGCAAGGTGCGTCGGGAGCAGGGGTTGGCGCCCCAGGCTCTGGGGCTCGACCGCGAGACCCTGGTGGCGCTGTGCCTGAAGCACCGGGACCTGGACGAGCACGCCGTGACCATCGGCGGCCGGGCCGGGCGGGCCGAGGACATCGTGTACGCCGCAGGGGAGCGCGTGCGGGAGTATCTGGCTGTGAAGGACGCGATCGCCCCCAGCGGGATCGAGCTCTGGCCGCGCATCCAGGAAAACCAGGCCCGGATCAAGGCGGTGCTGGGCATGCAGGATGCGGACTGGGACAGCTTTTCCGGGCAGTTGCGGTACGCCATCAACGACGTGGATACCCTGGCCAGGTGCATCGACCTGCCGGCCAAGGCCATTGCGGACGTGGCGCGGGTGACGCGGGACTACCGCATGCGCCTGACCCCGTACTACGCCAGCCTGATCATGCCCGGGCAGCTGGACGACCCGGTGCTGCTGCAGGCGGTGCCCACGGCCGAGATGGTGGACACGGTGGGCGAGGAGATTCCGCCCGTGGCTTCGGACCACTCTCCGGCCCGGCTCATCGACCAGTTCTACCCCCGGGTGGTGACCATCAAGGCCACCAACATCTGCGCCATGTACTGCGTGCACTGTCTGCGTATCGCCCACATCGGCAAGCAGGACCGCAATTTCGGCTGGGAGGCCTTCGAGGAGGCCCTGGAGTACATCCGGGAGCACGACGAGATCCGCGACGTGCTCATCACCGGGGGCGACGCCTTCATGCTCTCCAACGCCATGCTGCGCAAGCTGCTGGGCGAGTTGGACACCATCCCCCACGTGCGCATGAAGCGGCTGGGCACGCGGGTGCCGGTGACCACGCCCCAGCGGGTGGACCAGGAGTTGCTGGACATCCTGGCCGAGAGCGACGACCGCGGCCCGGTGCGCGTGGTGACGCAGATCAACACGGCCCAGGAGATCACGCCCGTGTCGCGCGACACCTTCAAGCGCATCTCCCGCAGCGTGAGCGCGGTGTTGAACCAGGCGGTGTTCCTGCGCGGCATCAACGACGAGCGTTTCAAAATGTGGAAGCTGTGCGAGACGGTGCAGGAGGCGTACGTGCGCCCCTACTATCTGTTCAACTGCAGCTACCGCAATCCGCAGTACTACCATTTGCGGGTGCCCACGGAGATCGGTCGCGACATCATCGAGAGCATGTACGGCAACCTGTCCGGCGACGCCATTCCGCGCTTCATCGCGCCCATTGGCGGCAAGGTGCCCCTGCACCGCGACAACGTGGTGGCCCGGGAAGGCAACACCCTGATCCTGCGCAAACCCTGGAACGGCGATGTGGTGCGCTACCCGGATCAGGACCCCGAGGTCTATGCCGACAACAGCACCTTCGCGTTCAAGAAATATGCGGACTGAACCCTGTGCGGGGGCGGTCACCCCTGAACTCCTGACGCGGCTCCAGGCCTTCTGTGCCGAGCTGGAGCCGCGTCTCTTCGCGGTGCTGGAGCGCCTGGTCAACCTGAACAGCTACACCTGGAACAAGCAGGGGGCGGAGGCCAACGCCGCCGTGCTGGCGGAGGTCCTGACCGGGCTGGGCCTGCACCTGGAGCGCGTGCCCCACGAAACCGTGGGCGACACCCTGGTGCTGCGCACGCCGGCGGCCCTGCGACAGGAGCAGGGGCAGCTGCTCTTCTGCGGCCACCTGGACACGGTCTTTCCACCGGAGCTGGGCTTTCTGGAGCTGACCCGCCACGGCGAGCGGGTGCAGGGGCCGGGGATCATCGATATGAAAGGGGGGCTGGTGGCGGCCCTGGGCGTGCTGGAGTGCCTGCGGGAGCTCGGCTTGCTGCGGGAGCTGCCCCTGTGCTTCGTGATCAATGCCGACGAGGAAGTGGGTTCGCCCTTTTCCACGCCCGTGATCGAGCGGGAAGCGGCCCGCAGCGCCTGCGCCCTGGTCTTCGAATGTTCGGGCCTGCAAGGCGAGGTGGTCACGGCGCGCAAGGGCAAGCGCAGCTTCGAGCTGCACTGCCGGGGCCGGGCCGGGCATGTGGGGCAGGCGGGGCAGGACAAGCCCAGCGCCGTGCTGGAACTGGCCCACAAGATCATCGCCCTGGAGGCCTGCAACGCCGTGGAGCGCGGCCTGACCTGCAATGTGGGGCGCATCCAGGGCGGCACCACGCCCAATTCCGTGCCCGAGAGCGCCACGGCCTCGGTGGATTGCCGCTTTCTCACCGCGGCCGACGGCGAGGCCCTGGGACAGGAGCTGGAACGCATCGTGGCCCGGCAGGACCTGGCCGGAGTGGTCACCACCCTGGTGCCCAAGGGGGAGCGCAAGCCCATGGAATGCGGCCCCGGCACCCGGAGGCTCTATGAGCTGCTCTGCCAATGCGGCAGCTACCTGGGGATCACGGTGCGAGAGGAGCGGCGCGGCGGGGTTTCCGACGCCAACACCATCGCGGCTCTGGGCGTGCCGGTGCTGGACGGCCTGGGTCCCGCCGGGGATCGCGACCACTCCACCGAGGAATTCATGCTGGCCCCCAGCCTGCGGGAGCGCGTCCTGCTGGGCACGCTGCTGGTGCTGCGCTGTCTGGAGCTGCGGCGCGAGGGGCGTTGG
>CAZNSV010000005.1:9395-23300 GCA_964575775.1 uncultured Desulfovibrionaceae bacterium | reverse complement strand
CCCAGGGTCTGCCAGGCCTTGGCAATGTCGCTGGCCGCGCTGCCGGCCGCACTCCGTACTTCCCTGACCTTGGCCAGGTAGGCGTCTTGCGCCCTGGCCATATCCTGTACCGAGGCCGTGCCGCTCTGGGCCACGGTCTTGTAGGCTGCGGCCAACTGCTGCAACTCGGTCCGGAGGGTGGCACCACTCTTGGCCCCCAGGGTCTGCCAGGCCTCGCCCACCTCCTTGTTGAGCTTGGCCGTGGCGGCATCCACCGCGGCAAAGCCACGCTCGATGCCGGAAAAGAAGTCCTCGGTGGCTGCCAGCCCCATGCCGAAGCCGGACTTGACCTGCTGTCCAGCCTGGCCCGCGGCCGTGCCCAAGGCCTCCACGCCCTGGGCAGCCTGTTCCAGGCCGCCCAGGGCGCTCTTGGTTTCGATGGAGAGCTTGACGGTAAGATCAGACGCTTTGGTCACGCTTGTCTCCGGCTGCCGCGGCCAGCAGCGCGGCAAATGACGTGGTCAGGGTCCAGGGGTACTGCAGCACCTGGCTGTGCCCCCGTTCGATGAGCAACAGCAGCAGGCTGTCCAGGGCCTCCAGACTTACGCGGGCATGGTGCTCCCGGACTCCGGCCGGGGGCTCACCACCGTAGTCCAGGCGTCGAAAAAAACGCCGTTGACCTCGTGCGCTCCCCGAGCCAGGGTCAAAAACACATCCGGCGGCAGGGCGTCGAGTTCCGCACGGCTCAGCCCGCTGGACTCTTCCAGCAAGCCATCGGGCAGCCCGAGCTCCCCACCGGACGCGAAGAGGGCGCCCTGGTCCAGTTGGTGCCCGCCCCCTGCCAGGGCCTCGGCCACGCGGCGCATGTAGCCCGTGGTGACCGAGCGCAACTCCACCTGGCGTGAAACTCCGTCAATAGTCACTGACACCAGCATGTCGCCTCCTTTACAGCATGGTCTGGGTGAAGGGATCCTTGCCAGGTTCCACCAGAATGGTGCCCTTCACGGGTACCTTGCTGGGTTCCGCGGTCAGATACGACACAGCCTCGCCCCCCGAGATGGTCAGCTTGGGAATCTCCACCAGGTGACGCCGCCGGGTATGCTTGTTGATGCCGTCCACGAACAGCCCCACCTCGTAGTTGCCGCGCACCGCCCCGGCCAGGGTGTAGGCGTCCTCGGCCGTGGCCGCGCAGTCGTAGTAGACCGTCACCGTGGCCCCGTCGGTGATCAGGGTGCTCTTGGTACAGGCCATGATCATGCCGGCCTCGGGCTTCACCAGGAAATCCACGCCAGGAGCGTGCTCCGTCCCCTCCACCGCCTCCACGCTGCCCACGGTGATGCTGACGTTGGAGATGAGCACCTTGCTCAGATCCACCCACCGGCCATGCGGCAGGGTCACCACTTCCGAGAGGTTCTCCTCGGCGGCCTGGGCCAGGTCCGTGCTCTCGGCCCCCAGGGCCAGGGCCCAGGCCAGGCGCGAAAACTGCGTGATGGTCATGGCCACGTCCACCCCGTCTGGCACGTCCATGGCCGCGTACACGTTGCCGTAGTCATCCACCATGCGGGACTTCTCCTCGAAATGCTGCACCTTGGGGGTCAGGGTGAACTCGCTCACGGCCCCGAGGGGGATGTAGCCGCCCTCGGGCTGATCCAGCGGTTTCACCATGATATCCCCGCCCAAAATGGTCAGACTCTTCTGCTGCAATCCGGATGGCATTGCCTCTGCTCCTTGCTTATGTGTTCTCAACCGTGCCGCGTGCTTCGGCGCGGCCGTCCACCCAGCCCTGTGCCGCCAAGTAAGCCACTGCCAGCGCCACCAGACCCAGCAGTGCTTCCTGACTCAGCCCCAGCCCCAGCCGATCGTTGACCGCGACCAACAAGCCGGTCAGCACGGTCACCCACAGCTTGCGCGACTTGATCCTGCCCATGACTCCTCCAAAGGTTACGGCCGCACCAGGAGCACCCCCTGGCCTGCCTTGTCGTGATTGCGAAAGTCACAGTGCAGCCACGCCACATCCACCTCCAGCGCGGTAATGGCGCTATAGGCGGGCAGTTCCGGCCTCGCCAGGATGTCCGCCCGCACCGCTGCCACCTGCGCCTGCGTGAAGTGCACGTCAAATGCCTTGCCGCACCGGTGCAGGGAGTACGTCGCCCCGGTCTTTTCCGAGGGAGGGCGATAGCCGCGGAACCGAAACGAGCCTCCCCGGTGCCAGTCGTTGCAGACCATGGGTCCATGCAGGTCACGCAACTGGTCCATGGTCCAGAGCATTACGGGGTCCAGCAGCTGCCAGGCCCGCTGACCAAGCGCCGCGAACGTGCCGGGGTCGACCAGCTCTTCCAGCCTGAAATGACGCGGCCTGTACCCAGGATGAACAAGACACTTGGTCATCTGACACCCCCTTTGACGATCTGCGTGATGCGCCGCAGGGTCAGCGTGTACCTCTGGGCCAACTCCGTGAGGCTGACCCCTTGCCCATGCTCACTGCGGATCCGGTCGTCCCTGAGCTGACGTCGCAGGGAGGCAAGGCCCGGAATGGTGATCCGCTCTCCACCGCGTTCCTGGACCAGCCGCCGCGCCAGGTCCGGACCCAGCAGCCGCACCAGGGGGTGTCCGACCTCGATGTTGCGGGGCACATACAACGGTTTGGCTTGGTATGCGTGCGCCAGCTGCACGGCAGCCTGTGCTCCCAGCATGGTCCGCAACTCCCGCAACCCCAGGGGGGCGGTTTCCCAGTTGACCATGGCCAACTCCTGCTTGCTCAACACGGCGCACCTCCTAGAGGATGGTCACGGTCTTGTGTGCAAAATCGCTCACGCGGTTCACCAGACTGGTACCCCGCACCATCACCCGTTCACCCACACCGGGCGTACCCTGAGGGCATTTGACATTGCGCAGGACCCCGGAATCCAGACGCACCAGAACCCGCATGCTGTCCAACACACGCTCAACCCGCCCGAGGGCCAGACCTGCGTCCGCCTTGGGGGCAATCAGGTGTCGCAACTCTCCAAGATCGCTCATGGCTGCTTCCGCATTAGCCCACCAACGCGTGGACCCGGTAGGTCAGTTCATGGAACACCAGCCCCTGCACGCCTTCAGGCGCCTCGATGATGCCGTCTCGTTCCAAGGTCGGCACACCCCCGCTCAGGCAGCACTCGGCCATGACCGCGTCCACCCGGTCCACCAGGTCGAGACCGTCCTGTCCGGCAGGGTCTGCATAGTCGCGCAGCACCACAATGAGGCTCCAGCGCAGGACGCCGGCGCGCCCCGGCCCCACCGGAGCTTCGTGTTCAGCGCCCAGGTATTGCACCCAGAGCGCGGCCGCGCCGACCTGGGCCAGCTGCGACTGGAAATCCCGCAGCCGCAAAGGCTCCACGGTCAGCTCCGGCAGGGTTGCGCGCAGGTGCGTCAAAAGGGCATCCTGCAAGGTCCGGCGGCTCACGGCAGCCCCCGCAGGGTCCGAGGACCGAAGACCTGGTCTTGCTGCCCCTTGTTGACTCGGTAGTGCCCCGCCTGGCCTCCTGCGGCCTTGCCGGACAACGGCAGTTTCTTGCGCCCTGCGGCGATGTCGGCCAGCATGGCCCTGGCCGCGTCTGCGCCCGACTTGATGGTGTCCGGGATGGCCGCGGCGTCGAAGCGCCGTCTGTAAATGCGGGGCAACGTCAGGTCCACGCACAGATTGCGCAACAGATCCGGTATTTCGGGCAAGGGCAGTGGCAGCACCACGGCCAGGGCCGCGTCGATTTCCGCGCTGGCCGCGCGGATCGCGCTCATGATCACCCGATGATCGGGGTCGTGCTGGGGCGCATCCACCAACAGGGTGCGCACCGTGTGCTCCGGCAGGGCCTGGTGGACGTCCTGTGCGCTGCAGTACATGCCCAGCCTCCCTAGTCCACGGCGCCGACGATCAGGTGCCCGCAATGCGGCGCCCGTACCAGCTCCACCACGGACTCACCGGCCTTCACGAACACGCCGCCATACAGCCCGGCCACGGGGTGGGGGATTTGCCCGGCCACGGGCTGTTGCCAGCGCGCCGTCACCCCCCAGGTCATCCCGGTATCCAAGGACGCCGTGGCATCCAGGTGCAGCAAGGCGAGGTCCTGGCCCCAGGCCCGTTGCAGGTTCGCCGGCTGCCCTTCCGCCGCGATATTCACCAGGGCCTCGCCCACGTGGATCTCCTCCACGTCGAAGAGTGCGGCGATATCGGCCCGCCGCGCCACGCCCTTGTCTCCGTCGCTGCGGTTGACCGCCTGCAGGATGTCCGGATGGCGGGCCAGCACACTGAACACCTTGCGACCCATGACCATGGCGTTGGGCCGCAACAGGGGCTTGTCCAGGGCGTCGCTGATCACTTTGATGGGGTCCGACCCCGCGGCCGAGAACCGCTCCGCGGCCTCCAGTGGGGTGGTGGAGCCGTAATTCTCCGGCGTGGCCACCATCCGCGCCACCCTGAGCTCCCTGGCCAGCAGTACCAGGCTCCACAAATGCTCCGCGGAGCGGGCCACGGGATCGATACCCACGCGGCCGTATTCCTGGATGTCGCGAATGCTCACCAGATCCATCAACCCGTGGTCCTCCACCTGGGCCGTGACCCCTTCGGAACTCAGCGACACCATGTTGGGCTGCCCCACCCGCCCCACCAGGGTCTGGGGCACGGTGTAGTGGGTGCCAATGGGGTAAACCTCGTACTTGAAGCTGCGTCCCGTCGCGGGCACATAGGGCATCACCCGATCCGCGATGAGCGCGGTGTTCTTGTAGGCCACCACCATGCCGGTCAGGGCCGGGTCGATGGGGAACTGCCCCTGCCCGGGGGCATCCGCAAACTGCGCGCCCTGTGTGAGCAGTTGCTGAATCTCTTGGGTCCAATTCATGGTTATCCTCCAGGTTGGCCGTTACTGGGTCAGGATGAAGGGGGCCAGACGCACGGCGCCCTTGTCGCCCACATCACCGGCCTGCATGGCGAAACCGACCACAGCTGCCCTGGCCGCGCTGGCATTGACCGGCACCGCACGCCCTTGAGCATCCGACGTCAGAGGGTCATCCACGGCCACCACGTCCCCGTATTCCACGATCTCGATGCCCGACAGGCAGACATCCACAACAGCCGCCCCACTGGCGCCCCGCAGGTCGCTCACGCCCACGAAGGGCCTCCCGTCACCCGCGGCCTGCACCACGCCCCCGACCCGTTCCGGATCGGCACAGACCAGCCGGCAGGGATACACCGGGCTGGCGGTACTGAACCCAACGATCTGTGCTGGATACCGCATACGCTACCTCCCCAGGGGTGGGTTGCTGGCCAGGTCCCGCTGCACCACGGCCAGGGCCTCGGCGTAGGACATGGGCCGCCCGGCCTTGCGTTCCGCTTCCACCACCTCGCCCACGGCCCGGGCGATGTCAGCCACCTGCCCCCCTCCCCGGTTACCAGGCATGGCCCGGTCGGATGTCGCGAACTCCCCGTAACTGACCTGGGGGGGCAGCGTGGCCAGGAATTCCTGGAACAGGGTCAGCGCCGGACGACTTTGCTGGCCACCCTGACCATCACTGAACCGCAGGGCGCCCGACACCTGTGCCAGGGGCTCCATCAACGCCAGCACCGGGCCCATCTGGCAGGGCAACAGCCGCCCCTGGGTCACCAGGGCCTCGGCAAACTGACGCCACCGATCCTGATCACGTTCCCGCTGCATGGCAGCCACCTGCTGCTCCAGCTGCTGGACCCGCAACACGGGTTCCGACGCGCCGGATTTGTCGGGCAACCCCGCGCCAAACTGCGGGCCCAGTCCGTAGTCGGTTCCCGGGGCACCCCAAGCAGCCCCCAGCCCCTGGCGACCGGACCCCCGAGGCACCCTGGCCGGAGTGGCCCAACCCGCGTCCGCCGGCGATTCCACCCGGCCACCCTGGGGCACGGTCAGCCCCAGCCCCAGATCGGCGTCGGCAAAGGCCCCGACCAGCTCCAGCGTTTGACCGGCCGCCGCACCGAACTGCACGTCCTTGAGCCCCTTCACCGCCGGGGGCTGTGCCCCCAGAAATGCCAGGTGCCGCAAGGTCCCGTCCGGATACAGGGCGATGCTGCGTTTCTTGTACTGCCCAGCCCGCACGGCCTCCACGAACTCGGGGGCCATTTGCCCCACCTTGGCCAGCAGCAGCTGGCCCACCCGTTTGAGTCCCCGCACCCAGCCATAGGCCGGGGCGTCATGGGCCGGGTGGCCCACCACCACAGGCGCTTCGTGCCGGGCGGGGTCGTAGCTTCCCGCCATGCGGTCCAGGTCCGCCTCCGTCCACTCGCGAGTGCCCCCCGCGCTGTCCGTATGCGTTCCGGTCCGAAAGACCTCGATCCAGTGTTCCTGCGCCATGCGCACCTCCTGTCTTGCCTTGGTCCTTGCGGCCCGCGGGAGGGGGGAGGAGCGCCGCCACGACGCCCCTCCCCAAACCGCATCAGTCCGCCCAGGAGCAGTGTGGGGCACGGCCCCACGCCAGTGCTGCACACCCTACCCCGGCCCTTTGCAATGTAAAACTTCATAATGCACTGCACCGTGCATTATACTGTCGTCTTTGCTCCTTGGTGTTCTGGAGTTATCTACAGGCTATCTCCACATTCAACAGGAGTCAAGGCATGGATTGGCAGGCAATCATCAAACTTGGCGAAGTGTTCGGGCCACATATTTTGCTGTTTATCATCTTCAAAATTTATCTTGATAAGCAGTTTGAACTTTACAAGCAGCAGTACACCAGTCAGGAACGCATGCAAGAACGCTATTTCGAGCAGACACAAGACACCCTCGGCGTCCTGCAGACCCTGGTCGCTCAAGGCTCCCGCATGGAAACCAAGATCGATAGCAACAGGTTCTGTCCCATTGTGCGGCAAGGCAGTGCGTCATGAGCTTGCGTCAGGAACGTCTCCAGGCCAAAGGCGCCCTGGCCGAACTGCGCTCCCGCTGCACTTCCCTCGAGATCGAGGCCAAGGGCTTGATCCTGCTGCTGCGGCTTGCCCTCAATCCCTACGAGAGCGACATCACCCAGCTGCCCCTGCAGGAAGCCGCCGCCAACATGCAGCGCCTGGTGGAGCTGCACAAAAGTCTCCAGGACCTGCAGCCGCGAATCACCAAACTGGAGCACGACCTTGAGTAAGGCCTACCTCAAGCCCGAAGCCGAGCGCCTCTACGTGCAGGAGCAATGCTCCCTGGCCGAGGCTGCGGCGCGCGTCGGCGTCTCGGAGCGCACCGTGCGCACCTGGGCAGGGCAGGACGACTGGCAACGCAAACGTCTGCAGTTCCTGCACGGACAGCGGGCCCTGGACCGAGAGCTCTATGAGCTGGCCCGCTCCCTGGTCCGCAAGCTGCGTGAGGACCTCGAGGCGGACCGGGAACCCCCGGCCGCGCGTCTCTACGCCACCCTGCGCCTCATTGGCGCCCTGAAACCCGCCCAGGCCTACGAACAAACCACCCGCCAGGCGCAGCCCGCCAAGGCCCCGGAACAGGCCGAGACTCCCGTGACCAAGGAAACCCTGTTGCAGATCCTGTCCGACTTCGTGGGGGCCTGATGGCACGCCAGCCGCTGTTCCTCCCCTACCAGCAACGCTGGCTCAAGGACCGCAGCCGCATCAAGCTCTGGGTCAAATCGAGGCGCATCGGCGCCACCTACGTCCAGGCCTACGAGGACGTGCACGACGCCATCCGTAACGTCGGTAAAACCTACTTTTCGTCGGCGGACGACAGCGCGGGGGCCGAATACATCGACTACTGCGCCCATTGGGCGCGGCTGGCCAACTGTGCCGCCAAGGCCCTGGGCCTGGAACTCCTGGACGAAGAACGCGACATCCTTGCCCGGCGCCTGGAACTGGCAAACGGCAGCACCATCTATGCCCTCAGCAGCAACCCCAAGCGCTTCCGCTCCAAAGGGGGCAAGATCGTGCTCGACGAGTTCGCCTGGCACGACGACCAGCGCGCCTTGTGGGCCGCGGCCAAACCCTCCATCACCTGGGGGCACGACCTGCGCCTGCTCTCCACGCTCAACGGGGGCAGCAACCTCTTTGCCCAGTTCAGGGACCAGTGCACCCAGGGCCGTCTGGGCTGGAGCCTGCACACCACCACCATCCAACAGGCCGTGGCCGAGGGCTTGGCCGACAAGATCCGCGGTCGACGCCTCACCGAGGCCGAGCGAGCCGCCTGGTTGGCCGAATTGGCAGCCGAGACCGCCGACCATGATGCCTGGTTGCAGGAATACTGCTGCATCCCCCAGGACGAAGCCGCGGCCCTCCTGCACTACGACCTCCTGCGCTCCCGCGAGCGCCCGGATATCCTGTGGGCTCCGGCCGACCTGGCCAGCGGTTCGGGCGACCTCTACCTCGGCATGGATGTGGGGCGTAAAAAGGACCTCACCGTGCTCTGGCTCCTCGAGCGCTGCGGCCCTGTCCTGGTCACACGGCTGGTGGAGGTGCTCGAGCGCACCCCCTTTGCGGAGCAACGTCAACGCCTCGACCGCCTGCTCTGTCTGCCCGGTCTGCGCCGCGCCTGCCTGGATGCCACCGGCTTGGGCATGCAACTCGCCGAAGAGGCCCAAACCAAACACGGACGCTACAAGGTGGAGCAGGTCACCTTCACCGGCAGTATCAAGGAGGCCTTGGCCTACGGGTTGCGCGCCGCCTTGGAGGATGCACGCCTCTGGCTGCCGCAGGATGACGACTGCCGCGAGGATCTGCACAGCGTGCGCAAGAGCGTCACCGCAGCGAACCACGTCCGCCTGGACGTGGCCGCCACGGACAGCCGCGGCCATGCCGACCGTTTCTGGGCCTGCGCCCTGGCCGTGGAGGCCGCTGGCAGTGTCGCCGCCCCCCTCTACGTGGCCTCCGGCCTCCAGGGACGCACCCGCCAACTCCTTTCCGGCTATGCCTAGGGCAACATGTTGAATATTAAGACATTTATAGCCGCATCGCGTTTTTGCCCCCTGGCTGCCCCGCTACGGGCCGTGGTCGGACGCATGACCCACGACATGCCGAAACCATTTGACATCGATTTTGAACAAGGTTGCGCGCGAAATACGCGCACCAGGGAGAGCGTTCCATGCCTGCCCGGACAGTCCAGCCTGGCCTGACCCCGACCCTGTCCACCGAGCTGGCCACCGCCAGCGCGGCCCTTGGGTACCAGGGCGTACTCTGGTTCCCGGACCCCGACCCCGTGTTGCGCAAGGCCGGGCGGGATCTTAGGGTCTATCGGGACCTGCTCTCCGACCCGCGCGTGGGCCCCTGCTGCGAGAGTCGCACCGGAGCCGTGGCCTCCCTGGCCTGGTGGCTGGAACCGGGGCAGAGCGCCCCCCAGGTGGTCACTGCCTTGACGCAGATGCTGGCCGCCGTGGACCTGGACCAGATGATCTTGAGTGCCGCCGAGGCGCCGCTCTGGGGCTGCGTCCCCCTGGAAGTCACCTGGCGGCAGGCACCGTTCGCAATCGGGGGCGGGCCCGCCCGCCGCCTGGTCAGCCCAGCCAAGGTTGAAGCCAAGCCCCTGGAGTGGTTCCACTTCGATGTCCAGGGCCAACTCCGCTTCCGCTCCTTGCAACAGCCCCAGGGCGTCCCCCTGCCGGAGCGCAAGTTCCTGCTGGCCCGCAACGCGCCCATCGCGGACAATCCCTACGGCACCCGGGTCCTCAGTCGTTGCTACTGGCCCGTGGTCATCAAGCGCGGCAACCTGCAGTTTTGGCTTACCTTTCTGGAGAAGTACGGCGTGCCTCACATTGTGGGCCGTCTGCCCCGCGGCACGGACCATGCGGAATACGACCGACTCCTGGAGATCCTGGTGCGCATGGTCCAGGACGCGGTGGCGGTCATCCCGGACGACGCCGCCGTGGAACTCCTCACCGTGAGTCAATCCGGCGGACAGCAGTTATTCAGCGGCCTGAAGCAGGAGTGCGACAACGACATCACCATCGCTGTCTGCGGCCAGAACCTGACCACGGAAGTGGCTGCCGGCAGCTATGCCGCGGCCCAGACCCATTTTGCCGTCCGCGCCGACCTGCGCGACCGCGACAAGAAGATCGTGCAGCGCACCGTGCAGCAGCTGGTGGACTGGATTTGCCAGTTCAACGACTTCCCCCGCCCCTGGCCTCGCTTCACGGCCTATCAGGAGCAGGACGTGGACCTGGCCACGGCCCAGCGTGACCGCGAACTGCATGCCCAGGGGCTGCGCTTTACGCCCCACTACTACCGTCGCACCTACGGGTTTGAGGCCGACGACCTGGCCGGAGTGGTGGAGCCCCTGGCTGGCCCCGCACCTGGCGCGAACTATAGCGAGCCGCCAGGCAGCCCGGGGCAGGGCGGACCTGACCCGCTGCAGCAGTTGCTCTCCACCCTGGGCCCCGAAACCTTGCAGGCACAGGCCGAGGCCCTGCTGCAGCCCGTACTGGCCACCTTGGCCCGGGACTTGGCCGCGGGCCTTCCCCTGGAGCGGGTGGCCGAACGTCTGCTGACCCTGGCCCCGGAGCTGGACGGCCAAGCCCTTGAAACCCAACTGACCAGGGTCCTCTGGTTGGCGGAAACCTTGGGCAGACTAACTGCGGCAGGGGGCACTCCATGACCCTCGCCCCGGCCGATATCCGCGCCCTGCTGGGGCGCACTCCCGCAGAGGCGGTCAGCTACCTGCGGCACAAAGGCCTCGCGATCACCTGGAACTGGCACGACCTCTGGGACCAGGCCCATGACCGGGCCTTCACCGTGGCCAAGGCCACGCACCTGGATCTGCTCAAGGACCTGAAGGACGCCGTGACTCAAGCCGTGGCTGAAGGGCGCACGGGCCGTGAATTCGCCAGGGAACTGGAACCGCTTCTGCGCGCCAAGGGGTGGTGGGGCAAGGAACTGCTCACCGACCCCGCCAGCGGTGCCCAACGCCTGGTACAGACCGGCAGCCCGCACCGGCTCAAGACCATCTACGATACCAACACCGCGGCAGCCTACAATGCCGGACGCCTGGCCGCCCAAAGCCAAGACCCGGACCGCCCCTACCTTATGTATGTGGCCGTCATGGACAGTGTCACCAGGCCCGCCCACGCGGCCCTGCACGGCAAGGTCTGGCCGGCGGACGATCCCATCTGGCAACACCTCTATCCGCCCAACGATTACAACTGCCGTTGCCGGGTGGAGGCCTACAGCGCCGCGGAGCTGGCGGCTCGCAATCTAAGCCCGGTGAAGGGGGGGCGCCTGGAGACCCGCGAGGAGCCCGTGGGCCGGGACGGTGTGCTCCGCCCGGTCAGCACCTGGTACGGACCGAACAAGGAGCGGGTCCGCATCGCTCCTGGCTTCGACCACGCTCCCCAGGCCTGGCCCCTCGACCACCGTGGCGGTTTGGACGATTGCCCCACCGGTCTCTTTGCGGACCACGGGGCCTGCTGCAGGCTCCTGCCCGGTCAACAGACCTGGCAGGACCATGGCCGCCCCGACGCCCGCACCGTGCCCCAGGAACTGCGGCTCCCGGATCCCGGGCTCCTGCCCGCCGCGGCCGATCGAGGGGCGGCAATGGACCAGCTGCGTCAAGCCCTGGGTCTACCCGCCGAGGGCAGCCGCCGCATCGCCACTCCCGTGGGTCTCGTGCTGTTGCGCGCGGAGCTGCTGACGCACCTGGTGGCCAAGACGCGGGACCAGCGCGAACGCTACGCCCGCTACATCCTGCCCACCCTGGAGCAACCCTGGGAGGTCTATCTCACGGAATACGACGACGGCAGCTGGCGGGAGCGCTTCATCGGCCTCTTCACCGGCCGGGCGGACCTCTTGGCCGTGGTCCTGCGCAATCGGGATGGCAGCCTGCTGTGGAACATCATGCAGGCCAGGGACAAGGACCTGAACAAACACCGCGTGGGTGCCCTGCTGTGGCCGCGTTGAAGCCGGTGAGGCGTCCCGTTCCCGCGCAGCTTCCGGCCGCGGGGGAGCCCTGCACCCCGTCACTGCGCCGGAGCGCTCAGGGGATTTCGACCTCACCGGCTGCACCTATCTATAATGATGGCACCCCCCAAAGGCAAGTCACATGGACGAGCTGATCACCATCGAGTGCGACGACGCGGCTGTCCGGGCCTACCTGGCCGAACTTCTCCGCCGGGGGCGCGACCTCACCCCCGCCATGCAAAGTGCCGCCAGCCTCTTGGCTGCGGCGGTCCGCGACAACTTCGCGGCCCAAGGCCGCCCCCCCTGGCCCAACCTCGCACCCGCCACCATCAAGGCCCGCGAGGTCAAAGGGCACTGGCCCGGCAAGATCCTGCAGCAACGCGGCCATCTGGCCCGCAGCGTCCAGCAGGGGCATTGCGCCACCGAGGCCTGGGTGGGCAGCAACCTGCGCTACGCTGCCGTGCACCAGCTGGGCGGCACCATCCAGATCCCGGCGCGCACGGTGGAAGTCTTGCTCAAGCGTTACAGCCGCGGCCCCCGCAAGGGGCGCAGCCGCTTTGCCAAACCGGGCGCCACGGGCCCCGGACTGACTCGCAAGACCGTGCATATCCCGGCCTACAGCGTGCACATCCCGGCGCGCCCCTTTCTGGGGCTGACCGAGGAGGATACCGCCAAGCTGCGTGAGGCCATTGTGCGGCACTTGGGGCAGAGCTGATGTCTCGCGGGGTTGCAACCAGGCTGCCGGAGCTACTGCTGCTCCATCCCGGTCACGTTGCCGGCCCGGTCCATGGCCACCACCCAGGTCTCGAGGTTGTAGCCGCCGAACCCGTTGCGCGCCCGAAAAGTGCACCAGACCATGTAGCCGGGCGGGTTCTGGGTCTTCACCACCCGCCCCCAGCTCTGGGCCTTGAAGGAATCGGGATCGCGCAGCCTGGCCTTGATGGCCCGCTCCGCTTGCCACACCGATCCGTCCCAACCGCTGTTGCTCACCGCCTCACGCCGTGCCTCGGCCTGGGCCCTGGCAACGGCCAATGCCTGTTTTTTGGCCTCAGCCTGTGCCTGCGCCTGCTGCTGATGCACCTGGTATTTGGGATAGATGATTGCTGCCAAGATCAAGGCCAGCAGCACGGCCAGGGCTTTGAATCTATGGCGCCGCCACCCGGTGAGTTCCACAGTGGAGTCGCGCATGTTGCGAACCAGGACCAGGAGCAGCAACGTCAGCCCCCCACCGCCGATCAGCGGCAACAGGAGGGAGTTGACACCAGAGTTCAAAGAAGATTGGGCAATCCAGATCAGGTAAACCAGGACGCCGACGACAATGCCAATCTCGCGGCGTACCTGCCGCTTCCTGGACTCATCTGCTGCTGCCTGGTCCTCGCCATCCGGCTCCGCCATATACTCCCGCTCATCAAGCTCAGGCATGGCTACTCTCCCGCGCAGGCTGATCAGGTTGGCCCCCGTGACTACCGTATAGAGCAACGCGCGGGAATCGGCAACGACTATCGCTCTCCGTACGGCTTGGCCTCTTCCGCCGCCCGCCGCCGCTCTGGCCCTTCGCTTACGCCATACGGCGTATCCGGGTCCCGCATCCGGAGCACGGCCTTCAACGCTTCGCGGATCTCTTCCTCGCTGGCCCCCGTGCGCCGCAAGAGCCGGTCAACGGTTTCCAACTCGGATTCCAGACTTGTTTTCAAGGCCTTGCGTACTGGCCTGGCTTCGGGGTCCACCGGAGCCGGGTCCGGCCGCCGTCGCATTTCCCCGGTGCCGTGGATTAACCAGTCAACCGAAATGTCAGTTTTGCAACCAAGGTTTACAAGCCAGTTTGCAGGTATGACCCTCTTGACCTTGGCTTTATGCATCGCCTGTCGCGATATGCCTAGTACTCCTGCAAGGTGCTCATCCGAAGTCGAGCCCACAGCAAGCCGAAGCCTGTCCAGAACAGTTTCGAAAAAAAAGTTGTCGCCTTCGGTTGACATCGAGGTAAACCTTGGTTAACAAAAAGACATGTGAACACCTTCCCCAGGTGCCACACTACCACAGGGGTCAAGGCCCGACAACGTCCGGAGAGC
>CAZNSV010000005.1:0-9295 GCA_964575775.1 uncultured Desulfovibrionaceae bacterium | reverse complement strand
CTTCCCCAGGTGCCACACTACCACAGGGGTCAAGGCCCGACAACGTCCGGAGAGCAGGGGAGTCCGGACCTGGACCCGCAACAGGGCGGACACATGCAGCAACGGCAGTTGACACTCTTTGACAATCAGGTCCTGGACCTGGAGCCCTTGATCAAGTCCGCGCTGCACAATGCGGCCAGGGAGAGCCGACTCAGCCGCGAACAGTTGGTGGACAGGGCCAATGCCATCGCGGCCCGGTCCGGTGTGCGCTTGAACAAGAACGCCAAAAAACTCTCCCTGGAGGTCCTGGAAAAGTGGCTCAACCCTGCCGACCGGGACCACATGCCCAGCCTCAACGCCCTGCAGGTCTTGATGCTGGCCCTGGAGAACCAGGACCCCTTGCGGGTCCTGGCCCGTGCCATGGGGGCGGAACTGCTTTCCGCCCAGGAGGCCAAGCTGTTGCAGGCCGCCAAGTTGGAGAGGGAAATCAAGCAACTGCAACAGCAAAAGAAGCGCTTGGAGGCGCAGCTGTGAAACGCGACGCCACCCCCATCAAGATCTGGCTGCTGCAGCAGGGCCTGACCCAGGCCGCCGTGGCCCGCAGGGCGGGCGTAAGCCTCCCCAACGTCAGCATGACCGTGCACGGTCACCGCCACAACCCCCGCGTGCTGCGGGTCCTCTTGGATCTTGGTGTGCCCCCCTCGCTCTTGGCCCCCCTGCCGGAGAACGTTTCCACCGGACCGGAAGTCTGACATGGACCCCTTGCGCAATCCCTTCCATAGCGCCTCCGCGCTGCGTTTCCGGGACGCCCTGGACGCCTTCGAGGCCCAGGCCGAACCGTGGGACGGCTGGGGGGCTTGCGCATCTGAACAGGACACCCCCACTCGTGGCAAGGGCCGGCCCGGACGTCCGACCTCGGCCGGTCTCCCCCGGCCCTTGCCGCATCCCCGCGAGGAGGACTGCTGATGCACAGCGTCACGGTCCGGCAGCTGGTGCGTGTCTTGGGTGTTACCGCCCAGACCGTGTACACCCGAGCCAAGGCCGAGGGCTGGCGGGCCGTGGGCAGCCGCCCCCGGGCCTGGGACCTCTCCAGCCTGCCCCCGGGGTTGCAGGCTCTCGTGACCAACAACATCCCCACCTCGCCCTCCCTGCGACGCGAGGAAGTCTGCCCCCCGGACCCCGCCCGGCTGCCCGCCGTGTTGCAACCGCCCCTCACTCCGGATCCCGCCCAGGACCTCACCCCGTCCCGCCAGTCCCTGGCGAGCCAGCGTGCGGCTCTGGTCCAGGCCTACCGTCAATGTCTGGATACGGCCAGGCGCGAAGGGCGCCCCTTGGTGCCCACCCGGGAGCAGTTTGAACAGTCCTACAACGCTGGCCTCATCCATCCCGGCCTGCGTCAAGACCTGGGCGCCGTCAGCTGGCAGACCGTGGAACGCTGGAGCCGCGCCCTGCAGCGGCACGCCGGGGACTACCGCTGCCTCACGCCCCGCCAGGGCGATCACCGGCGGGGGCAGTCCAAGGTCACGGCCGAAGAGGCCGCGGTCTTGCAGCGCTGTCTGCTGCACCAGCACCGTTTGCCCATCAACTCCGCCATCGAGCTCGCCCGCTATGAGCTCAAACGCCTGGGCTATCGCCTCGACAGCAGCCCCAGCACCATGCGCCGTTGGGTCGAGCGCTATCAAGCCGATCACGCGGATCTCTGGACCCTCATGCGCAAGGGGCGCAAGGCCCTCATCGACGAAGTCCTGCCCACCATCCGCCGGGACCGCACCCTGCTGCAGGTGGGCGACGTACTCATTGCCGACGGCCACAAATGCAACTTCCGCGTCCTCTCGCCCTACACCGGCAAGCCTGTCCGCCCCGTGCTCATCGGGTGGCAGGATTGGCGCAGTGCCTACATCTGCGGTTGGAGCCTCATGTTCTCCGAGGACATCTGCGCCATCCACTTGGCCCTGCAACGCGCCGTGTTGACCCTGGGCCGCGCCCCGGTCGTGGCCTATCTGGACAACGGCAAGGCCTTCAAGGCCCGTTTCTTCACCGACCCCGACAGTGTCGACTTCGAAGACACGGGCACAGGCGGCTTGTACGCTCGCTTGGGCACCCGCGTGGCCTTTGCCCAGGCCTACAATCCCCAAAGCAAGCCCATTGAGAGTTTCTTCCGTACCCTGTCCCTGCAGTTTGAAAAGACCCTGTCCAGCTATTCCGGCGGCAGCATCGCCGAAAAGCCCGCGCGACTGCATCGCAATGAACGGTTCATGCAGCGCCTGGCCCCCGAGCGTGTCTTGGAGTTGGCCGAGGTCGAGGAGTTACTGCAGGGCTGGCTGGATCATTATTACCACACCCGCCCCCATTCGGGGCAGGGCCTCGAGGGGCAGTGCCCCCAGGAGGTCTTCGCCTCCGGCAAGGGGCCTGGTGTGGATCCCGAGCGCCTGCGGTTCTTGCTGCTGGCCAGCAAGACCGTGCTCGCCAAGCGCTCCAGCGTGGAACTCTTCGGCCAGCAGTATGTGTCCGAGGAGCTCTACGGACTCCGGGACCGGGTGTTCCTGCGCTACGACCTGCACGACCTGCGACAGGTCCACGTCTACCGGACCGACGGCAGCTTTGTCTGCACCGCCCCCCGCGCGACCTTGGCCCACCCCATGCTGAGCCTGGCCACGTCCGGGGAGGAGCTGTCCGAGACTGCCGCGGCGCCGGATTCCCTGGCCGTCTACAAGGAGCAGCGCAAGCGGCAAAAACGCCTGGAACGCAGCACCAAGGAAGCTGCCCTGCATACGGCCAGGTCCACCGCCGAGGCCCACGCCCGCCTGTTGGAACAGCAGAGCCTGCCCCAAGAGGACGCGACCCCGGCCGACACGGCCCCAAACAGTGCCCCAAACAGTTCCCCAGACACCTTACGCGGTCTGCAGTCCACACCGCCGCGTGCGACTGCTCCTCGCCAACCCGCCAAGGTGGTCAAACTGGTCGATCCCACCAACCCCTGGGCCGACCTTTCAACCGCCGACCTGGACCTGCTCCAGGCCGCCAACTGACCACAGGAGCCCCCCATGCGCAAACAATTCGCAATCACCGCCAATGTCAAACGCTACCTGGCCGCGGTCAACACGCTGCTGGCCAGCCCCCCCGGAGTGGACAAGTTCATGCTGGTCTACGGGCACGTCGGCCTCGGGAAAACCGAAAGCTCCATCTGGTGGAAGAACACCCAGTGCCCCGACGCGGTGTTCATCCGCATCAAGAAGGCCATGACCACGGCGTGGCTCCTGCAGGAACTGGTGGCCGAGCTGGGTCTGCCTCCGCAGAGCCGTACCTCTGACTTGTTCCACCAGGTGGTTGGCGAGCTGCTGGGCAGCAACCGCCCCCTGATCCTGGACGAAATCGACTATGTCGCGGGCAAGACCGTGCTGATCGAGACCCTGCGCGACATCGGTGACATGGCGGGCACGCCCGTGGTGCTCATCGGCATGCCCGAGGCACCTGGTGTGTTCTCCCGCTTCCCGGCCCTGCAGCGTCGCATCTCCCAGGTGGTTCAGTTTGATGGTTTGCACCTCGAGGACGTGCGCGCTGTCTTGGACCAGATCTGTGAAGTGCCGGTGGCCGACTGCGCCGCCAAGGCCATCCATGGCGCGGGCAAGCTGACCACCGTGGCCCAGCTCTATCGCTGGGCCCAGACCTGCGAGATTTTGCACCGCAGCAAGAAGCTCGCCCCTGAGCAACCCGTGACTGCTGAACTGCTGCAACGCAAAGGCTGAGCCATGACCCCGCGCAGCAACGCCATTTCCAGCATCAAGGCCCAGCTGGCCGTCCTGAGTATCCAGGACGGACGCTTCACCCCTGGCCGACGCGTGCACCTGGCAGAGCTCGTTGCGTCCACAGGACTCGGCCGCCCCCAGGTGATGCGCTGCATGGCCCGGCTGGCACGCAGCGGCTGGGTCCGGGAATTGGACCCCGGGCTGCAATCGGCTGTGGCTTTGGGCCAGACCTATGGCCCCCCACGACGCAACCCCACCTGGGCGATTGTGGCCGACATCCGCTTGCGCCGCGATCACCAGGTCCGCAGCAGGGCCACCTGTCGCGACCGCATCTGGAGCACCCTGCGCGCGCAGCGTGCCTGCACCAAGAGCCGCCTGTGCATCCTCACCGGCTGTGCCTTGCCCACGGTGGAAGAGTACCTGGGCCTGCTGCGCCGGGCGGGTTACGTGGCCCCCCAAGGCAAGCACGGCCGTGAGAAAGTCTGGCGACTGATCAAGGATGCCGGTCCCAAGCGTCCGGAAGCCCCTGCCCGCCGAAAGCACCCGGAGATGTCCCATGCCTGAAGCCTGGCTGGACATTCTGCGCGCCCGTGTCGCTGCCGAAGGACAGGCCGCTGTGGCCCAGACCCTCGGCGTGGCCCGCAGTGCCATTTCCATGGTCCTCAACGGCAAGTACCCCGCGGCCACCCACCGCCTGGCCCGTAAGGTCCTGGCTGCCTACGGCCAAAAGGACTGTCCGATCCTGGGCGCCATTCTCCCCGCAACTTGCACCACCCACGCCCAAGCGGCCAAACGCCTGGGTTTGGTGGCCGGCAACCCGCAGACCCTGCGCCTGCGCAAGGCCTGTCTGACCTGTCAACACAATGGAGGTGATGCCGCATGAACCTGTCACAAGCCATCTTCGAAGCCCGTGTGGGGCTGAACAGCCTGGCTGGAGAGGTCCCCCCCGAAGCCTGGGCCCGGATCAAGGCCATCAGCAACGATCTGCACGCAGCGCAAGTCCGCACCCAGGTCCTGGAGCGCAACCTTGAGACCTTGGCCGAGGGAGACCAGCGTGTCCTGGAGGGCTTCTACACTCCCGACACGCTGCCCCCTGGAGCCCTGGCCGTCCCCCGGGAGGTGCACGATGCCCGCGCCTGATGCCATTCCAGCCGGCTATCTGCCAGACGCACAGGGGCGCCTGGTGCCCCTTGGACAAGTTCGGGATGTGGACCTGGCCCGCGACGCCTTGGTCAAGGAACTCATGTCTAACGCCCTGGAACTCCAGGAAGCCTTGCGCAGCTTCCGCCTGCGTTGCCTGGCGGATTGCGCGGCGTTTGCCGAGCTCTCCGCCGAGCGCTACGGTGCCAAGGTGGGCGGCAGCAAGGGTAACCTGACCCTGACCAGCTACGACGGCAACCAGCGGATCCAGGTGGCCCTGCAGGAGTACCTCGATTTCGACGAGGGCATCCACGCGGCCAAGTCCTTGATCGATCAGTGCCTGACCGAGTGGAGCGCCGATTCGCGCCCTGAATTGCGCACCCTCATCTTGGATGCCTTCCGGGTGGACCAACAGGGGCGCATCGACGCCCGCCGCATCCTCTCCCTGCGCAAGCTCGATATCCAGGATGACCGCTGGCGTCGGGCCATGGAAGCCATCAGCGACTCCCTGCGTGTGGCCGGCAGCAAGACCTACGTCCGCTTCCATCGGCGTGGCGGTCCGGACAACGCTTGGCATCCGGTCTCTCTGGACCTGGCTGCCTTGTAGGGGGGGCCATGAGCAGTCCCTACAAGGAACGCCTTGCCCTGAACCTCTGGTGTCAGGACTACCCTACAGGCACCGCCGTGGCAGTCCCTGCTCCGGACGGCAGTGTCACCCAGGCCTGCACGGCGGGCGCCCCCTGGTTTGATCAGGAGCGGCAACAGGCCATGCTGCCCCTGACCGACGGCCGTGCCGTCCCCCTGCGGAACTGCCGGGTGCTGCATCCCGTGACCACGGCCGCGGCCAAACTGGATGATTGTAACTACGACCTGGATGCCCGACGCCCTTGCGCCGGGTAACGCGACACATTGGAGGACCCCATGCAGCAGCCCACCGCTCCCCAACTTCGCCCATTAGCATCACTGAACCTGGCCAGAGACTTGAGCCTGGCCGAACGCGTCACGGCGTTGGGCCATCTGGCCACGGCCCTGGCCGTGCTGCGGGCTTTGCCGCGTGATCTGCAAGCCCGTGCCCCCGGCCTCACCGAGCATCTTGAACATGGCTTGGACACCTATGCCGATCTGGCCGAGGGCCTCGAACATGTGGATGCCGAGACCCTCTTGGCGCAGCTGCCGGAAGTCGACCGGAGCTCGCTGCTTGCCTATGCCTTTGTCGCGGATCCCGAGGACGAGGTTGTCACCAACCTGAGCTGGTCCGGCGCCAACCTCGTGGCTGGCACCCGCATGTACAAGGCCCAGGCTGGAGGAGACATGACCATCCGAACCTTGCAGACAGCCCTGTGGCACCTCTGTAACGCCCTCAAGGCCCTTGGCGGCATGGAACTGCTCGCGGCCACCTGGGCTCGAGTCAAGAAATGACAAACGACAGGAGAAAAGCATGAACGACACCAGGACAACTCAGCAGAACCCCAACGTGGACTACGCCGCAGTGGTCACGCTCCTTGAGAACCACTGGGAGGAATTTGTGGAGTGGTCGGGGGGCGAAGCGAGCGCGGAGCGCAGCCTGCAGGCTCTCAAGGCTGACGGGGACATTCTGTGAAAGCGAATCACGCACCGAAATGCAAGGTGCGTGACGCCATGGGGTGGTGCCCATGGCCTGACGAGCTAGCCAGACCGATGGAGCAGCCATGGGACGCATGACCAAAAGACAGATGTACGCTGCGGGGCTGTGTGTCCAGTGCGCGTCCTTTTGGGAGCGCCGCGCAGTGGGCAGGTCCATGGGGTGGAGCTGCGGAGGTGTATTTCTGTTCGAGCGCTCAAGGCGGCCGGACCAGCCTTGCGACGCCGACCCGGACAGGATGCGCGAGGCTGCGAAGCAGGCTGCCGGATTTTCCCACAACAAGTGAGGCCCCCATGATCACCGCCGCCCAGATCAAAAAGCTGCACACCTTGAAAAAGGCGTTGGCCATCCAGGACGAAGACTATCGTGCCGCCCTGGGACGCTTCGGTGTCACCAGCTCCAAGGAACTGACCTCGGACCAGGCTGCGCATCTCCTTGACGCCTGGGAAGTTCTGGCCCTGCAGGCTGGAGTCTGGCAGTTGCGCCCCAAATCGGGTAACCAGAAAACAGCCAAGGGTGCAGCTTCTCAGGCACAGCTGACCATGGTCCGCTCCCTTTGGTCCCAGGTGTCCCGCCTTCGGGATTCTCAGGCCCGTGCCGCGGGCCTGGAAGCATTTGTCAAACGCATCACGAAGCGGGACCAGCTCGCTTGGTGCACCCACCGCGACATTGAAAAGCTGGTCCGCGCCCTGAAGGCCATGGGAGCCACGGTGACCACCACCCGTGCTGTGCAAGGCCACACCAAGTGATGGAGCCGTCCGTGCCGCAGACGAAAACACCGGAACAAGCTGTGAGGTTCAAAATATTATACTGTGTATTGGCACTGTTGTGCGTATTTTGCCTCAAAATGCAGGCAGCTGACTTCGCGATTTTTCAATTTTTTTTGCCTCTGTTTTTAGGCAAAATTGAGACAACACTTTGAATTTGTACATTTCCTAGGATGGTAACGTGAATGTCTGAGCCGAAAACGCCGAAACTTGCCGAAGAATCACAAATTTTATGCTGTGTATTGACACTGTTGCGCTTATTTTGCCTCAAAATGCAGGCAACCGAATTCACAATTTTTCAAAATTTTTTGCCGTTGTTTTTAGGCAAAATTGAGACAACACGCTGAATTTATGCTTTTTTAGGACGGAGCCGCCCATGTCTGATCCCAGAAAGCCGGAAGTGACCGTGACCGTCAAATACCAGGGGAAACTGATTCGGAAAATTTCAGTTTTCCTGGCTTCGGTCTTTCGGCAAAACAGTTCCAACCATGCGAAAAAACTACGCATGCAAATCGATGGCGCCTGGGGGCCGTGTCACGGGTACACCCACTTCGCTGATCTGCTGCAGGAACTCTCCACCTCCTTGGCTGTCTTGCTGCCTGATGCGGCCACCGCAACCCCACAGCCTGTGGAGGCTCCCCACTGCCCCTTCCAGCGGGGCGATGTGGTCAGGGTACCCACCGAGTACTACCAGGGCGAACCGGTGTTGTTCCAACGCACCTGGGTCAAGCTGGAGCCCCTCTTGGGCGCCGACGGCCATTGGTGGTTGTGCGTGTACCTGTACGGGATTGGCGTGCAGCACGTGCGCGCGGACCAGTGCACCTTGGTGGAACGCCCTGAGCCATTGTCACACAGCACGCCGCAAGGAATGAACTCATGCGCGTCATAGCAACAAAATTGACAGATGTATCGCTACTCCGCAGGGCTTGCGAAATGACCATGCATGACAGAATCAGCAAGGTTTCTTTGGTAGACATGTATCGTTGCGAACACTCGCCAATGAGAACGCAAATTTTTTGGATTGAGCTTCATTCAATACCAACTTTTGTCTCAACACATATGCGAACTCACTCCGTAGGGGTTACTCATTTCGTGCAAAGCAACAGAGATGATTCCCCGGGTGCATCAATCAACGCCCATCGTTGGACGCCTGTAAATCACGGCCTTCTTGCCAACGCACAAGCGCTGGTGAATATCAGCCGCAAGCGGCTATGTCGAAAATCTCATCCAGAGACGATACGCATTTGGCGCATGGTATGTTCTGCAATCCACACCTGCGATACTGATTTGGCCAGGTTTATGGTTCCAGATTGTGAGTATCGCGGGCAGTGCTATGAATTGACGCCTTGTAACTGCCGAGAGGCCCGATGAATCCGGACTTCCTGTCGTCTGTCCGCATCGAAGATCTGCCGCAAGATCTGCAACAGGTGGCTTCCATCGCCGGACTGGAAGCCACGTTGTCTCTGGTGGAACTGTTTCGTGGCACATCCATCAGCGTGCCGAAAACGGCACTGTACGAAGCTGCCCGCCGGTGGATTCTGGAGCGCTATGATGGCGCCAATGCCCACCAGGTGGCGCGTGACTGCGGCATCAGCACCAGCTTGCTCTTCAAGATCCTCCGGGATGCAGGACGCAACGGAAAGCGTGGCCGCCAGGGTGTCCGCTGACTGCCGACGCCCTCTGCAGTGACCATGCCAACCCCATTTTCACCGTACACCCGCCCGCACCGACTTCTTTAAATCGATACGCTCCTGACAATACATAATGCCACTTTTTCATGTGGTTAAGTCGAGCAGCCACTTTACAACGAAAACGCCCCGAAAGTTGCCTCATTCTGAAGGCAACTTTCGGGGATTTGCAGGTAAATCAAGATACTCTGAGCGGCAGAAAAGTCGGAATTTTGGTGAAAGAAGTCGGCAAAAACAGAAAGTTTTTTCAAAGTAAAATTTCTTCGCAATCCCCCAGCATCCCCCCGCAATTCCTCGCTTTAACCTGACTCACACCCGCTTTACATCTTTTTCAATCTTCCTGACAAAGACTAC
>CAZNSV010000004.1:13381-25835 GCA_964575775.1 uncultured Desulfovibrionaceae bacterium | reverse complement strand
GAGCGGTTCGCCCTGGGAGCCGGTGACGATGAGCACCACGCGCTCGTCGGGCAGGTTGCGCAGCTCGTCGATGTCCACATAGGTCTTTTCGGGGATGTGCAGGAAGCCCAGGCCCGTGGCGGTCTCGATGTTGGTGAGCAGACTGCGTCCGTTGACCGCAACCTTGCGCCCGTGCTCGTGGGCCAGGTCGAAAATCTCCTGGATGCGCTGCATGTGGCTGGATAACAGGGTGACGATGATCCGGCCCTGGGCCTTGGCGAAGATCTCGCGCAGGGTGTCCATGATCTCGCGTTCGGACAGGGAATGGCCGTCGCGCTCCACGTTGGTGGAGTCGGACAGCAGCAACTGCACCCCGGGCTCGGAAAATTTCCTGAAGGCTGCGAGGTCCGTGAAGTGCCCCCCCATGGGGGTGGTGTCGATCTTGAAGTCCCCGGAGTGGACGATGCGCCCGGCCGGGGTCTCGATGCCCAGCCCGAAGCCGTCGATGATGGAGTGGCAGACCGGGAAGAAGTTCACGGCCAGCTCGTCGAAGGCCAAGCGTTGTCCGGCCCGCACCTCCTTGAGGCTGACGTGCTTGTCCAGTCCGTGCTCCCGCAGCCGGTTCTCCACCAGGGCCAGGGTAAAGCGCGAGCCGTAGACCGGGGCCTTGACGTGGGGCATGAGCCAGGGCAGCGCGCCGATGTGGTCTTCGTGCCCGTGGGTCAGGATGATGCCCTTGAGCTTGTGCTTGTTGGCCAGGATGAAATCGAAGCGGGGGATCACGATGTCGATGCCCAGCAGGTAGTCGTCCGGGAACATCAACCCGCAGTCGATGACCAACATCTCCTGCTCCGTGTAGAGCAGCAGACAGTTCATACCGATTTCGCCGAGACCGCCCAAGGGGGCGAGCGTGACGGAAGAAGCGGCCGCAGTCATGGGAGCAGCTCCTGATAACCGGCGTTCATGAGGTTGTAGAGGTCGTCCTTGAAGCGCTCGCGGTCCTTGAGGGTATACGCGGTGGCATCGATGAGCGGCAGGGCCTTGACGGTGATGTCGCGCTTGCCCGGCACCAGGGTCACGCGCCCCTTGGGCAGGGCCTCGGCGGTACCCTTGATGACCACGGGGGCCACGGGCAGGCCGGTCTTGAGGGCGATGATCATGCCGCCCACCTTGAACTCCTGCAGACTCGCGGGGTTCTGGTTGCGGGTGCCTTCCGGAAAGATGACCACGAAGCGGCCCGCCTGGGCACTCTCCACGGCCTGCTCCACGCTCTGCATGGCCTTGCGCCGGTTCTGGCGGTCGATGGCCACGTGCCCGGCAGCGCTCATGGCCTTGCCGAACACGGGCACCGTGAAGAGGCTCTCCTTGGCCACGAAATTGATGGTGCGCGGCCCCAGCGCGACGTAGAGCAGCGGAATGTCCAGCATACTGGAGTGGTTGGCCATGATCACCACGGGCCGGTCCGCGGGCAGGGCCGCAAGGTCCGTATGCAGCCGGATACCGGCGGCGAAGATGGTCACCCGGCTCCAGTTGCGGCCGCACCAGGCGGCCATGGCCTTGCTCTTGAAGACGTAGCCGAACACGATGGCCAGAAGAGAAAAAAGCAGGGTTGCCGGGACGAAGAGGGCGTAAAAGAACGTGTTCCGAAGCATTGGAATGCGGTGCAAAGCCTTTTTGGAAGGGTTAGGGGCAAGGGTCAGGGCGGCACTTTCCGACCTGTGTGGGGTACTCTAAACCAGAACCGCAGTAAAGGCCAAGGAAAAACCTCACGCTGGTGTCGAAAGTACTTTCGACACGCGGCAGAGCAGCCCCCGCAGCTGGTAGGAACCGAAGGCGGAGTCGTAAGGCGGCGCGTCGCTGGTCAGCACGTTGGCGTTGGATTCGAACACCCCGTACCCGGTTTCCTTTTTTTCGGGAAACCACCAGCCGTGGTCCACGCTGACCACCCCCGGCGCGATGTCCCGCGTCACTCTGGCCACGAAACAGGCGTCGCCGCGTGGGCTTTCCACCCGGATCCGGTCGCCGGGGGAGATGCCGAACCGCGCGGCGGTCTCCTCGTGCAGCTCGGCCAAAGGGTCGGGCCGACTGCGCCGCAATGCGGCTATCTGCCGGTGCTCACTGTGAAAGAACTCCGGACGCCGCGCGCCGGTGGTCAGGACAAGGGGGTAGGCCTCGGCCAATTGCGGCGTGGCGAGCGGGCTCTCGGGCGGCTCGGTGTAGCTCGGCAACGGGTCGTAGCCCAGGCGCTCCAGGGCTTTGCAATACAGCTCCACCTTGCGGGTGGGCGTTCGGAAACCTCGTGTCTTGAACTTCTCGTACTCCAAGGGCAGGTTCACCTGGAACCGCTCCTTGAGCTGCGCAAAACTCAGCCCCAGGGGGGCGAGCCGGTAGTCCAGAATGTCGTGCAGCCCCAGTTCCGCCTCGGGCAGGTCCAGACGCGTGGCCAGATCGTGCAGGATGGCCTCGATCTGGCGACATTCTCCGACCTGGACCACCTTCTGCTGGGCGAACACCGCATTCCCGGCCACGAGGGGCAGTTCCAGCAACTGATCGGCCTCGGGCCAGAACGCTCCGGGCAGGACGAAGTCGGCCAGGGCCGCGCTGGGCGTCATGAACAGGTCGCAGGCCACCAGCAGATCGAGGCGCTGCAGTGCCTCCAGCACGCCCCGCGAGTTAGCCACGCTGAGCAGCGGGTTGTTGCCCCACAGCAGCAACGCGCGAATGCGGTAGGGGTCGCCTTCACGCATGGCCCTGAACACGCCCGGGATATGGGCGGAGGGCATGTAGGCCCGCCCCCCTCCCAACAGCTTGAATTCTTTCGCGCCGATGCGCTTGTGCAGCATGCCTTCCGGCAGCAGATTGCGCAGCACCGGAAAGGGGCGCACGGCGTTCATACCGAACACGTCCGCCCCAGGACGGTCGAGGTTGCCCGTGAGCCCCCGCAGCACCGCGATGGCGCGCACGGTCTGCAGGCAGTTGGGGTTCTGCTCGATGGCCACCCCCCACTCGATGACGGAGGGCTTTTGCGTGGCGTAGAGCTCCGCGGCCTTGGCGATGTCCCCGGCCGCAACGCCGGTGATGCCCTCGGCCCACTCCAGGGTGCAGTGGCGCACCCGTTCGCGCAGCTCGGCGAACCCGTTGGTGTAGGCCGCCACGAACTCCCGGTCGTGGAGCCCCTCCTCGATGATGTGGCGGATCATGGCCAGGGCCAGGGCGTCGTCCGTGCCGGGTCGCAGCGGCAGCCAGAGGGCGCAGCGCCTGGCCGTTTCACTGCGGCGCGGATCGATGGCCACGCCGGTGGCGCCCTGGCGCAGCGCGCGGCGCACCATGGGGGCCAGCTCGCCATCGGCGTTGGAGACCAGCGGATTGTGCCCCCAAAAGAGAATCGTGCGCGGCGTGACCTCGCCCAGGTAGTCCGGCGTGACAAAGCCGCCATAGGTGAGGTGGCAGACCGTGATGCGCGGGATGAAGCAGTTGGCCAGCCCGGGCTCGTACCAGTTGGGCGTGCCGAAGGTGTTGGCGAAGCGGATGACGTGGAAGTAGTGCGACCGCCCCGTACCCTGCCCCAGGGCCACGCTCTCGGCGCCGCTTTCGGCGCGGATCTCGCTCAGGCGCCGGGCGATGGCGGAAAGGGCCTCGTCCCAGCTGATGCGCCGCCACTGCCCGGAACCGCGCGCCCCCACGCGCTGCAGGGGGTGGAGCAGGCGGTCGGGGTGGTACATCATCTCCACCGTGCGCAGGCCTTTCACGCACATCTGCCCCTGACTGTAGGCAGACTCCTTGCAGGGGCGTACGCCGACCAGCACGCCGTCCCTGACCGTGAGCCAAGCGGCGCATCCGCCGTGGCAGATCCGGCAGACGCTGCGAAATTTCTGATGGTCCGTGTGCAATGGGTCGCCCTGTGGTTTTAGTGCGGTCTTGTCGCAATCCAGCCCAAGCATTCCCTCTACAAAACCGGCAAGGGCAGCGTCAAGAATCGCTGCGGAGTGTCGGCAGGGGCAATGCTCCCCGGACACCTCACCCCCCTGGCCAACTCCGCTCCGGTGGGCCTCAGCTGCGGTTCCAGGCCAGGAGAAAGTCGAGCTTATCCCCTTTGGGGCGCCCTTTCACCGCCCGCTCCAGGCGGCAGGCCGCTGCGCGGTCCGGCACCGCCACGCTGCCCAGCAGGCGCACCGGCCGCCGGGCCCGAGTGTAGCGCGCCCCTCCGGGCAGCAGGCCGTTGTGCTCTTGCAGCCGCCGCTCCAGGTCCGTGGTCACGCCGCAATACTGGCTCCCGTCGGCGCAGTGCAGCAGGTACACGTACCAGCCCCCAATTTCAGGGGCGTCCTGTGACAATCCGTTTCCGGTCATGTGACTCCAGGACAGGCCCCTCCCACAAGGGGCGGCCCACATGGAAACCCCGGGAGGGACGCGCCCCCCCGGGGTGATGGTGCCAATGCGTTACGCGGACGTTGCGGGAGCCAGGCCCCCGGGCCGTGTCTACTGCGCCGCGCCGGTGTTGATGTTCGCGGCGCCGTGGGGCAGCCAACCCGCGTTGGCATCGCGGATGTAGGCGATGCTGCTGCGGTTCATGCCGTTCATGTACTCCACGTAGACCTGTCGCGTGGTGGGGCTGAACCAGATGATGTCGGGCCAGCCGTCGGCATTCACGTCCGCCACGCCCACGATGCCGTAATCCTCGATGTTCACCGTGGAGTAGTAGTGGATGCCGTTGCTCTTGATCTGCCCGTCGCTCTGCAGCAGCACGATGGCGTTCTGCCCCGTGCTGGCGTTCCGGGCCACCAGATCGTCGATGCCGTCCTTGTCGAAGTCGGCGGAGCCCACGGCCTTCCAGGCCAGGTTGTCCACGGTGAACATGTCCAGGGACTGCTTGTAGGCCGCGTCTTCCAGCAGGTGGGCCGTGCGCTTGCCGCTGCTCTCGTTGCGCCAGACCACGTCGGCCCAGCCGTCGGCATTGATGTCGCCGAAGGCCTCGGGGTACCAGTCCAACGAGGTCTGCAGCAGCTCCTTGTAACCCAGGTGCTGGTTCACCTGCAGCAGTTCCAGGGCGTTCTGCCCCGTGACGGTGTTGCGGTAGAACACGTCCGGCTGGCCGTCCTTGTTGAAGTCGGTAAAGCCGTAGGGCTGGTACTGGGTGTTGGGGGGCTGCACCCAGAAGGCCTGGGACAGGCTCCGGTCCCGCAGATGCACGATGAGGCTCTGGTTGTTCTGCTGGTTGCGCCAGAACATGGCCCAGTTCTCGGTGGCGGCCACGCAGGCCGCCCGGTTGGCATAGGCGCCCTGGGGATCGGGCGTGCAGTAGGAGTCCATGCCGTTCTTGGCCTGGACCAGGGTGTAGCGGGAGTGGGCGCTGACGCAGGCGTAGTAGGAATCGTAGGTCTGGCTGTCCTCGGGAGCCGCCAGGACACAGATGCTCGAGGTGGCGGCCGGGGCGCCGCTGCCCTGGTTGTTGCCGTTGTACTTCCAGCGCTGGGTGGCCTGGTAGGGCTTTTGCCCCTGCTGGGCCGGGCACAGGGTCACGGTGACCTGGGCGCCCACCTGGCACTGCTTGAGTCCGAACTCGTCGTCAAAGGGCCAGGTGTAGGCTTCCACGCCCTTGGACTTGAGGGTGTGCACGTACTGGGTGTCGGCCACGGTGTAGGTGGAGTCGCCGCTGCGCCCCTTGAGACAATCGTCGTGGGAGCATTCCGGGCCTTCGCAGCCCGCGGTGCCGGGAGCGGGCCCCCAGTGCCCCTTGCAGCCGTACCAGTTCACTTCGTTGAGGGTGCTCATGCTCGTGCCCGCAGCGATGGGCCGGGGATCCGACGTGAGCTTGGTGCCCAGGACGTTGGCGGAGAACCAGGAGTGGGGGGCGGCGCAGTTGATGCGATTGCCGGAGTCGTCCGTGGTCAGCAGGTTGATGCCACCGGAATTGATCTGGGCCTGGATGGCCGCGTTGGACGAATAGATGGTCTTGGTGGTCTCGGTGGGGCAGCTGCCCAGGTCCAGGGAGCCCAGGTCCTCCACCCCGTCCCAGGCCTTGCTGCCCTGGAACTGGCAGTTGTGGGCGGTGGCGTCGCTAACCACCATCTTCATGGGCACGGTGTAGCCGTCCACCAGGCTGAGGTCCAGCCAGTCCGTGGCGTCGAGCTTTTTGGAGGTGTCCGAGGGGTTGGGCACGCAGGTGGCGCCGGTGGTGTCGCTGCAGCCCCAGGTGGCCTCGAACCAGGTATTGACCCCGGAGAGGTCGTTGCCCAGGATGGTTTCGCCGAACTTGCCGCCGATAATGCAGTCGCCCCATTCGGCAAAGGTGCCCGTGGTCTTGGTGCAGGCCAGGTTGAAGTAGACCTTGTTGGAGGCCGAACCCTCGTTGGGGATGTCGAAGGACTTGGTCTCGCCGGCGGCGAGCTCGATCTTCCACTGGTAGTTGCGGTTGGCGCAGTCCGAGCCTTTGCAGACCTTCGTGGCCTGGTTCTGGGTCTCCCAGAATGTGGACTGCTGTTCCGCCACGTCCGGCCCTGGGGGCACGATCCACATCCAGGCGTTGTCCCCGCAGTTGTTGACCACGGTGAAACGCTTGGTGAAGGTGGCCGCGTCGGCCACGGCAGCGAGGAGCAGCAAGGACGCGGCGAGCAGGAGCACGAGGCCGTTGCGGTACACGAGGGGCCAGGCAGGCCGGTCAAGAGCGTCAACGGCGGTTTCCGGAACGAAAGCGGGCAGGGGTTGGGTACAAGCTGGCATGAACGCGAACCTCACTTGTTGATGTTTCCGGAACAGACCTCACCATCGAGGCTTGAGCGACGCACTTCACCCAACCAGTGCGAGGTCGGAGGTTGACGCGTCACACCGCAGCCGCGCGGGCCCTCAGCTGGCGCAGTGGATGCAGAGACGGCTTTCGGGCAGGGCCCTGTGCCACCGCAGTGCACAGCCCCCCGATGGTCCGTTCAGGTATAGAGGTTGGCTATGGCGCCCTGCCCGGTGAGGTAGGTCCCCAGCACGTCCTTGGCGAAGTCGTAGGTCTGGGAGACACCGCCGAAGCCGCTGCCCCCGCCCATGCCGCCGCTGTTCATGTAGTCCAGGGTCTTGTTGACCACGGATGCGCCGAAGGTCTGTTGGTCCACGGGCGCGAGGCCCGTGCCGAAGCCCGGTCCGGGCGAGTTGTTGTTCAGGTAGTCCAAGGTCTTGCTGACCACGGCCGCGCCGAAGGTCTGCTGGTCCACGGCCCCGGGAAAGGATGCGTTGCCGACCATGATCCGCTCCTGTGCGTACAGTATGGTGAAGAGAGTCTGGATACAGGTTAACACGACAGGGAGGCCATGGCAAGGGCGATCCGAACAATGACGGTTCCCCGCGCCGCTCACTCCATGGCCCGGCGGATGTTGTACACCGCCCGACCGGCGGCCACACAGCGCTTGTCCTTGTCGCCACGGGCGAACACCGTGCTGGAGACCACGGCCACCCGGTTGCCCAGTCGCTCCACCTGGGCCTCGGCAGCCAGGTCTTCCGGCGGTGCGGGCAACAGGTAGTCCACGCGCATGTCCACGGTGGCGATGCGGTCCTCGCGGGAGCAGTAGGACCAGGCCGCCACGCCGCCGCAGGTGTCGATGAGGGTGGAGAGAATGCCCCCGTGCAGGGCGGGCCGCCGGACATCGCCCAGGAATTCCGGACGATAGGGCAGCACCAGGCGGGCAAACCCCTTGCGGATCTGCTCCACGCGGATGCCGAGAAAAACGTTGAAGGGGATGCCCTCGTCCATGAGGCGTTGCAACGCCGCGAAGTCCTGGTCCATGAAACGCTCCCCCCGACCGTGGCCGGGACCGTGTTTACTGCAAGAGCCCTTTGACAGGCTTTCGCATCTTGATGTACGTCCGCCAAGGTACGCTTATTTTCTGCCGTCCAGCCGGGGTGGCCCAACCATGCAACCTCTTGCACAAGGCCTGAATATCATGACCGCACGTGGCGTCACGTCGCTCCGAGGCCTGCCGCGAGCCTTCCCGGCTCTGGCGCTGCTGTTGGTCGCGCTGCTCCACACCACCCCGCTCCTGGCCGCGGAGGAACGCATCCTGGACTTCTTCAGCCAGATCCAGGTGCACCAGGACGGCGGGATCATGGTCAGCGAGACCATCCGCGTGGAGGCCCAGGGCCGCGAGATCAAGCGCGGCATCTTCCGCAGCCTGCCCACCCGCTACGTCGACGACTACGGCAACACCGTGCGCGTGAACTACGACGTGCACTCCGTACTGCGCGACGGCCACACCGAAGCCTGGCATACCGAACGCCAGGGCGACGACCTGGTCATCTACATGGGGCAAAAAGACGTTTTCCTCAAGCCCGGAATCTACGCCTATACCCTCCTCTACCGCAGCCAACATCAGGTGGGGCACTATCAAGATTTCGACGAGCTCTACTGGAACGTGACCGGCAATGCCTGGAGCTTCCCCATCGAGCAGGCACGCTGCGAAATCGTCCTGCCCCCTGGCGCCTCGGCCCTGCAGACCGCCGCCTACACCGGGTTCAGGGGCGAGCGGGGCACGGCCTTCGCCAGCGGCCGTCACCCCGACGGCAGCATGTGGTTCGAGACCCGGGCCCCCCTGCCCCCTGGCGCCGGGCTGACCGTGGCCGTCTCCTGGCCCAAGGGCTTCGTGGCCGAACCCACCGAGGCCGAACGCATGGAGCGCCTGCTGCGGGACAACCGTGCCCTGCTGGCCGCCCTGGCCGGTACCCTTCTGGTGCTGCTCTATTATCTCGTGGCCTGGTACAAGGTGGGGCGTGATCCCAAGGCCTGGACCATCGTGCCACTTTTCGCCCCTCCCAAGGGACTGTCCCCGGCCGCCGCGCGTTTCGTCATGCGCATGGGCTACGACAACAAGTGCTTCGCCACGGCCCTGATCAGCCTGGCGGTCAAGGGCTTCGTGCGCATCGACGAAGACAAGGGGCTGTTCTCCAAGGACTGCACCCTGACCCGATTGCGGCAGGGGCACGCCGGGCTTTCCGCCGGGGAGCGGGCCGTCATGGACACCCTCTTCGCCTCCAAGGACACCTTCGAGCTCAAGCAGAAGAACCACGCCACCGTGCAGAAGGCCATCAAGGCCCACAAGGCCAAGCTCGGCAAGGAGCACGAGAGCGTCACCTTCAATGCCAACTCCCACTACATGCTGCCCGGCGTGCTGCTCACCCTGTTGACCATCGGCGCCGTGGCCCTGAGTCTGGAAGGCGACGAGCGCTACGCCGCCCTGTTCATGACCGCCTGGCTGAGCTTCTGGACCGTGGCCTGCACCTTCCTGGTGCTCAATGCCGTCACCGCGTTCCGGAGCGGCAACTTCGTGGCCGGGGTGCTGGCCGGGCTCTTCGCCCTGCCCTTTCTCGGCGGCGAGATCGCGGGCATCTGGGTCTACGCCGGTCTGGCTTCCCTGCCTGCGGCCCTGTGCCTGCCGTTCCTGTTGACCATCTCCGCCCTGTTCTACAAGCTGCTCAAGGCCCCCACTTTTCAGGGGCGGCGGCTCATGGACGAGATCGAAGGCTTCAAGCTCTTCCTCTCGGTCTCCGAAAAGCAACGCCTGGAGCTGCTGCACCCGCCGGAACGCACCCCGGAACTCTTCGAGAAGTTCCTGCCCTTTGCCCTGGCCCTGGGCGTGGAAAACCGCTGGAGCGAGCAGTTCGCGGAGGTCCTGGCCCGGGCCGGGCAGGAGGGCGGCTACCACCCCGCCTGGTACAGCGGCAGTTCCTGGCGCTCCAGCGACCCCGCGGGTTTCGCCTCCGGTCTGGGCAAGAGCATGGCCGGGGCCGTGACCGGAGCGGCCAGGGCCCCCGGCAGCGGCGGGGGCGGCTCCTCGGGCGGCGGTTCCTCCGGGGGCGGAGGCGGTGGTGGGGGCGGAGGCGGCTGGTGAGCCCGCGCCCCGAACAGCTGCTCCCTGCCCCTGGGTCAGGCAACCGCTCCCCAGTTGCCTTGCAGCCGTCTGCCGGGCTAGAATGAACGTCGCAACCGCAACACCCGGGACTGCCCCTGTCCCGCTCGGAACAACGGCCTGCCCCCGGCACGGTACAAAGAGAGCCACATGAAAGAAGGCGACCAGCTGTTGGACGGCTACCTGCAGGAGTTCGGCAAGCTCAAGGAACGCACCAACCTCAAGGAGGTCCTGGAGCGCGAAATGCTCCTGACCTTCATCCGGGCCAACACCGAACGCATCGCCGAATTTCCCCTGCTCGAGGTGGAGCAGAACGGCATCATCACGCTGCTCAGCCGCAGGGCCTTCGACCACCCCTGCCAGGAATACCTCAAAACCTGGCTCGGCTCTTTTCTCATCAACCTGAATCACTACGCCAAGACCAAAAACGGGGGCGCTTCCGACAAAGCGGCCCAGCACAAGAAGGAGCTGCTCAACGCCGAGAAGATCCTCATCCAGTGCCTGCAGGGCGTGGTCTTCGCCGTGGGCCTGGCCAAGGACAACGCCGCCCACGCCATCGTGGCCACCCTGGGCCCGCGCACCCTGGACTATCTCCAGGAAGTGAACCGCACCGTGGAACCGGACGAAGGCTACTGGCGCGCCCTGGTGGAGCGCTTCATCCTCAAGCACGTGGCCCTGGCCTACGAGAACATCCTGGCCGCCAAGCGCTACACCCTGAGCAAGGACGACGCCTTCATGGTCCTGCGCTTCCATCTGGACGACGTGCTGCGGCACGGTGGAGAGGGCCCTGTGGAAGTGGCCAAGACCCGCATCCAGCAGGCCTACGAGACCTTGCCCGAGAGCCCGGAGGGCCGGGAGCGCATCGCCTGCCTGCAACGCTTCCTGCGCGGGGCCCTGCAGCCCGAGATCGTCAAGAACCTGGAGCCCAGGGAGCTGGACCACGCGGCCCAGATCGTGTGCATGGACCCCCTAGCCGCCGAGCTCTGCGCCGCCCTCACCCCTGGGGCTACGCCCCCGCCCGCTGAACCGCCCTCCCCGGAAGAGGCGGCCAGGCAATTGGACGAACTGAACTTCCTCAAGGAGCAGGCCCTGGCCATGGCCGTGGGCGCCACCATGGCCGCCGCAATCCTCAAGCAGGACTTCCTGCGCGCCCTCAAGGAGTTTCCGGCTCCGGAGCTGCGCCAGGTCGCCGAGACCATGGGCACCATGGAGCGCAGCCGCATGATTCCCACCGTGGGGCTGTTGCTGGAGTTCGGCTTCTGTCACCACCTGCGCCAGCAGGCCGGTGAGGACAGCGCCAAACTGCAGCTGCGCGCCCTGCGGCGGCGACGCGCGCCCAAGGCCGCAGTGGAAGCCCTGAGCGCCGACGGGCTCAACCGCATCCGGCAAAAAAAGTTATTTACCGAGGACCCCGACGACCCCGATGCCCTGCTCTTTACCGCCAAGACCCCGTCGGAGCTGCAACAGCTGCTCTCCGTGTTCCAGATGGAGGAGCCACTGCTGCGCAAGCTCCTGCTGTTGTGGCAAAAGGCGTCCCAGAAGGTGGATATCCTGGCGGCCCTGAACCTGCGCCAGCTGGCCAAGGTCAGCACCAACCTGCCGCAACGCGTGGGCGAAATTCTTACCGCGCTGGGCATTGCCGTGCGCTGAGCCTCCCCGGCACCCTCGGCGGACATCTTGATACGTTCTGGAGGGAAATCCACGCCAACCGCTTTACTTTGTGAAAAAAATCATTATATCCTGACGGTGCATGATCAACTTCTACCCTTTCGCGAGGCGAGCTGGAGGTGAAGTATGGAATACAACGAGACTAATCTCCCCCTGGAACTGGGCGACGGCGAAATCCTCTACCTGGACGACGGGTCCAGCATCCGCTTCGAAGCCAACGGCGAGGCCAAGGACGTCTTCTTTGGCTCCAGCTTCGAGCGTGACCTGGAGCTCTTCCCCAGCTGCGACCACATTTACGAGCACAGTGGCAAGCAGTACAGGCTGACGGCCCGCATGGAGCCGAAGCTCCTGATCGAGAAGCTGTAAGCCTGCCGGGACTTGCCCCTCGGCCTGAGTCCGAGGGCGAGCGCCCGACACCACGAGGAGGCCGCCTGCCGCCCCAGCTTGAGGGGCGCAGGCGGTTTTGTGTTGCCGTGCCTGGGTGTTACGGTTCCAGTCCCTGGGCCGCGGTCCCGTGCGCCCCGGGGGGTGGGGTCCCCTGCCCCGCCAGACGGCGACGCCCCCGCAGGAGATCCTCGGTGAAGGCTTCCAGGCTGTTGATGAAGGCCATGACCTGCAGCATCTTGCGCAGGTGGAAGCGTTTGGTGACGCCGCTTTCCCGCAGTTCCTGGAGTCGCTGCTCCACCTGCTCCAGGGCCTGACGCAAGGGCGCTTCCTCCGGGAGCTGCCCCGCGCCCAGTTCCCGCAACAGCCTGGCGCAGGCCACGGCCAGTTCCCGCAACTCCTGCTCCATGATCAGGGCGAAGCCCTCGCCCAGGGCGGTGTTCACGGCCCCGAGCATGGCGTGCATGTGCTCCAGGCAGCGCTCCAGGAGTTCCACCTGGGCCGTGAGGTGGGGCAGGTTCTTGTCGTAGAGCAGGCGT
>CAZNSV010000004.1:0-13324 GCA_964575775.1 uncultured Desulfovibrionaceae bacterium | reverse complement strand
CATGGCCTTGTGCAGGAGCTGGCGGTTCTGTCCCACGGCTTGGTCCAGACTGCTCAGAAAATCATCGGGCAGGGGCTGTTGCTTGGAGAGAAAAGCCTCGGCCAGGGCGGCAAAGCGCTCGGCGCACTGGAGGAACTGCCGCTCCAGATGCTCCTTGAGGGCCGTGCCCGCCCGGCGGGGCCAGAGCAGCACGGAGACCGCAAAGGCGCAGAGCACGCCCACCCCGATTTCCAGCACGCGGTAGAACCCGAAGAGCATGGGGTGCTCCTCGCCCTGGGCCCCCAGCAGCACCACCACCACGGTGATGGCCGCCATGCGGTAGCGCTCGTCGTAGCGGGTCATGTAGGCGCAGAAGGCCACGGACAGGAACAGCCCCAGCCAGAGCGGCGCGGCGGTGCCCATGAGCAGGGCCAGGGCGGCCAGGCCGATGCCAGCGCCCAGGGCCGTGCCCTGAAAGCGCTCCAGACAGAGCCTGATGGAGTCCGCCAGATGGACCTGCATCACGATGACGGCGGAGAGCACGGCCCAGAAGCCCATGGGCAGGCCCAGGGCCTGGGTCAGACCGTGGGCCAGCAAGGCCGCGGTGCCGGTCTTGATGCCGTGGCGGAGATGGGCGCGGGTGGGAGTCATGGTCTGCCCGGGTTGGCGTGCAAGCAATGGCCCCTCCCGACGGATCGGGAAAACCCTGATCCGGAGAGGGGCGTGGTTCAACCCAGGGTAGGAGAGGGGGCGGGGCGCGTCAAGCCCGTCCGCCTCCCGTGGCACGCGTACCCAAACGAAGGGCAGCGGCTCCCGCGAATCAGACCGCCTTTTCCAGGGCGCTCTGACACTCCACACACAGTTGCGCGGTGGGGCGCGCCTTGAGCCTGGCCAGGGAGATGGGCTCCCCGCAGGCCTCGCAGTACCCGTAACCCGCATGCTCCATCTTGCGCAGGGCGGCCTGAATCTCGCCGATGCGCGCGGTGTTGCGGGCGTGAATGGCGGTCTTGATGTGGGAATCGGTCACCGCGGAAGCGAACTCGTTGGCATCGGCGCAGAGGCCGACGTCCAGGTCCAGGGGCTGGCTCTCCAGAGCCGACAGCTGGGCCTGCAGATAGTGCTTGATCTCGCTGAACTCGGTCATGGGTTGCACCCTCCCGGCAAAGATTTGCTCCAGCATATAGCGGGGAACTGTGACGATTGCGTGGCGTCAACCCCCTCTTTCCGCGCCCTGGAAAAATTTTTTCTGCCCGATCAACAAAATTGCATTCTTACTTGTCACAATTATGTAACTCAAAAAATCGGGCAACAGGGCCCGCGGCCTGGGGTTCTGCAGCTCAGTGCTACCCTCTTTGTAGCAATCTACATTTTTGTAGGCTCAAATTGACCGAAATATCAATTGCCGAAAGGGAATTTTGTTTGACGCGACGGTGCCTTGGTCATTATGGAAAGAGGCCACAGCATCCAACACAGCACAGAGGGAGTAGCAGCATGTGCCGCTTGTTTTCCATTGCAAGTCGTGACCCGGTTTCACCCATGCTGGCCGTGGAAGCCCTGAACGTCATGAAGGAAGGGCACGACGGTTCCGGTGTGGGCGTGTATCTCAACGGTCTGGGCGGCCCCTTCGCGGAGCTCAAGGACAAACCCATCCTCTCGGGGATCTTCACGGAACAGGGGCTGCAGCGCCTGGACGAGTACATGAGCGCCGCAGGGCTGAGCGCCGCGTACACTCTGGCCATCACCCCGGACAAAGCACCGCCCGAGGGCACGCCGGTTCGCGGCACCTACCTGGTCAGGGCCTACAACCTGCCCGAGGCCTGGCTCGATCTGGAGCCCATGGCGCGTGAGGTGGAACTGGTGCGCATGCGCGTGGACCTGCGCGAGAAAGGACAGGAGCGCGGGGACATGATGGTCTTCAGCTTCTGGCCCGACAGCATCATGATCAAGGAAGTGGGCGACCCCATCACCATCGCCGAGTATCTCGGCCTGGACCGCCCGGAGCTCTCGGCCAGGCGCATTCTCGCCCAGGGGCGGCAGAACACCAACTACGCCATCAATCTCTATGCCTGCCACCCCTTCTTCATCCAGGGCGTGAGCACCATGACCAACGGCGAGAACACCGCCTTCGTGCCCATCCGCGAGTACCTGGCCTCGCGCAACGTGCCCGGCTACATGGGCTACCAGAGCGATTCCGAGGTCTTCACCCACATCATGCACTTCACCATCAAGCGGCTGGGGCTGCCCCTGGCTGCCTACAAGCACGTCATCACGCCGCTTCTGACCGAAGAGCTGGCCGAGCACCCCGACGGCGCCTACCTCGTGAATCTCAAGACCGCCTGCCGCAAGCTGATCATCGACGGTCCCAACTGCGTTATCGGCTGTCTGCCCGACGGCAGCATGTTCATGGTGCAGGACCGCAAGAAGCTGCGCCCCGGCGTGGTGGGCGGCAAGCCCGGCATCTTCGCTTTCTCTTCCGAGATCTGCGGCCTCAACGCCGCCATCCCGGACCGTGACAAGAGCAAGGATTTTCAACCCATGCACCTGGACACCGCCGTGGTGGCCCCGGCGTGCGAGGAGGTCGAGATATGGAATCAAAACCAGCCATTACCCCATCTACACTGAGCGTCAAGGATCTGCCCTGGCAGGTCGAGTGGGACATCCACACCTGCACGCTCTGCGGCCGCTGCACCACGGTCTGCCCGGTCAGCGCCATCGAGCTGGGGGTCTTCGGCAAGCGTGAGGTGGTGGCACCCAAGGGTCTGCGCACCAGGCCCGAGAACCGCTATTCCGTGTACCACGGCATCCGCCAGCGTACAGACCCCGCCTATGCCTGCATCGGCTGCAGCATGTGCAACCTCATCTGTCCCAACAACGCCATCCGCCCCCGCTCGGAACACGACACCTCCACCACGCTGAAGTTCCACAACAACCGCGGCGGTCAGGCCCGCACCCGTGGGGGGCGGCGCAACGACACCGGCAGTCTGCTGGACCAGATCAAGTTCATCCGCATCTCCATGCTCACGGACCCGGCCCTGGATGCCGGGCGCCACGAGTTCGAGCTGCGCACCCTGCTGGGGCGGGTGCTGCCCCCGGAAGAGGCCCTCAAGGCCCAGGCCCAGGGCATCTGGACGCCGCCGGTGCGCGAAATCTACCCCCTGGTCATCGGCAGCATGAGCTTCGGCGCCCTGTCCCCCAACATGTGGGAAGGGCTGCAGATGGGCATCGCCTATCTCAACGAGGAGCTGCACATGCCCGTGCGCATGTGCACGGGCGAGGGTGGCTGCCCCCCGAGACTGCTGCGCTCGCGCTTCCTCAAGTACGTGATCCTGCAGATCGCCAGCGGCTACTTCGGCTGGGACGAGATCATCCACGCCATTCCGGAGATGAAGGAAGACCCCTGCGCCGTGGAGATCAAGTACGGCCAGGGCGCCAAGCCCGGGGACGGCGGTCTGCTCATGTGGTATAAGGTCAACAAGCTCATCGCGGCCATCCGGGGCGTGCCCCGTGGCGTGAGCCTGCCCAGCCCCCCCACGCACCAGACCAAGTACTCCATCGAAGAGGCCGTGGCCAAGATGATCCAGTCCATGAGCATGGCCTGGGGCTTCCGGGTGCCGGTCTATCCCAAGATCTCCGCCACTTCCACGTCCCTGGCCGTGCTCAACAACCTGGTGCGCAACCCCTACGCCGCGGGCCTGGCCATCGACGGCGAGGACGGCGGCACCGGCGCGGCCTACAACGTCTCCATGAACCACATGGGCTATCCCATCGCCAGCAACCTGCGCGACTGTTACCTGAACCTGGTCAAGGTGGGGCGGCAGAACGAGATCCCGCTGGTGGCCGGCGGCGGCGTGGGCAAGAACGGCAACATCGCCGCCAACGCCGCGGCCCTGATCATGCTCGGCGCCAGCATGGTGCAGGTGGGCAAGTCCATCATGCAGGCCACGGCCGGGTGCCTGGGCTCCGAGGGCGACCGCTGCAACGTCTGCAACATCGGTGTCTGCCCCAAGGGCATCACCTCCCAGGACCCGCGCCTTTATCGGCGCCTGGACCCCGAGAAGGTGGCGGAACGCCTGGTGGACTACTACCTGAGCTTCGACACGGAGTTGAAGAAGATCTTCGCCCCTCTGGGCCGCTCCACCTCCCTGCCCATCGGCATGTCCGACGCCCTGGGCATCGCGGACTACCACGCGTCCCAGCGCCTGGACATCAAGTACGTGGTCTAGGCCGCGGCGGCAGGACGAGCACGAGGATTCGACCACTGAGAGACGACGCAACCAGCGGAGCAAGAGAATGCATACGACGCACACAACCCGCTTGAGCGGTATGGAAAACGGCGCCCGCCTGGAGTCGCGGGTCCTGGAGGGGCGCATTCAAGAAGCCCTGGCCAACGGCGCCCGGGACTTCGAGATCGAGGCCTTTGGCCAGCACGGACTTGGGGGGCGCCTCTGGGTCTCCAAACAGGAACCCGTTACGGTGCGGCTCCTGGGTTCGCCCGGCCAGCGCATCGGCTCCATGGGCTTCCCCAACACCCGCATCGAAGTCATGGGCGCGGGCTCGGACGACGTGGGCTGGCTCAATGCCGGGGCCGAGATCGTGGTCCACGGCAACACCTCCAACGGCTGCTGCAACGCCATGGCCCAGGGCAAGGTCTTTGTGGCCGGGAACATCGGCGCGCGCGGCATGACCATGACCAAGACCAACCCCCGTTTCAGCCCCCCCGAACTCTGGGTGCTGGGCTCGGTGGGCGACTACTTCGCCGAATTCATGGCCGGCGGTACCGCGGTGATCTGCGGCCACCAGGCCCAGGACCCCGACAACGTCCTGGGCTTCCGCCCCTGCGTGGGTATGGTGGGGGGGCGCATTTTCGTGCGCGGCCCCTACAAGGGCTTCTCCCAGACCGACGCCCGGCAGGAGCCCATCGACGACGCGCTCTGGAACTGGCTGCAGGAGAACATGCAGGTCTACCTCAAGGCCATCGGCCGCGAGGAGCTGGCCCCGCAGTTCGCGGTGCGCCAGGAATGGCAGCTGATCATCGCGCGCAGCCCCTATGAACGTATCGGCAAGAGCCGCCGCTCCATGCGGCAGTTCCGCGCCGAGGTCTGGGACGCCGAATTGGGGCGCGGCGGCCTCATCGGCGACCTCACGGACCTGGACCGCAGCCCCATCCCGGTGATCGTCAACGGCGAGCTGCGGCGGTTCGTCCCGGTCTGGGAAAATCAGAAGTACCAGCCCCCCTGCCAGGCCAGCTGCCCCACGGGTATGCCGGTGCAGGACCGCTGGCGTCTGGTGCGGGCCGGTCTGGTGGACGAGGCCGTGGACCTGGCCCTGGCCTACACGCCCTTTCCGGCCACGGTCTGCGGCTACCTCTGCCCCCACCTCTGTATGCAGGGCTGCACCCGCTCCACGGCGCATCTGGCGCCGGTGGACATCACGGTGCTGGGCAAGGCCGGTCTGGCCAGCAAGGCGCCCCAGCTGCCGCCTCTGACCGGCAAGCGGGTGGCGGTGATCGGCGGCGGCGCGGCAGGTATCTCCCTGGCCTGGCAGCTGCGCATGAAGGGGCACGAAGCCGTGGTCTACGACATGCAGGCCTTGGGGGGCAAGATCGCCTCGGCCATCCCGGCCAGCCGCATCCCCAAGGAAGTGCTGGACGCCGAGCTCAAACGCGTGCAGGAGGTGCTGCCCCAGGTGCACCTGCAGCAGAAACTCAGCCGCGACGAGTTCGAGCAACTGCGCTCCGACTTCGACTTCGTGGTCATTGCCGCCGGTGCGGGCAAGCCGCGCATGCTCCCGGTGCCGGGCAAGGAACTGGCCGTTCCGGCCCTGGAGTTCCTGCGTCAGGCCAAGGCCGGCACCGCCACCATAGGCAAGCGCCTGGTAATCATCGGCGCGGGCAACGTGGGCTGCGACGTGGCCACCGAGGCGCACCGCTTCGGCGCAGAGAGCATCACCATCATCGACATCCAGAAGCCCGCGGCTTTTGGCAAGGAAAAGGCCGATGCCGAGGAAGTGGGCGCCGTGTTCCGCTGGCCCTGCTTCACCAAGGAGATCACCCCCGAGGGTGTGGTCCTGTCCACGGGTGAAGTGATCCCCGCGGATTCGGTCATCGTGTCCATCGGCGACCAACCCGACCTGGACTTCCTGCCCGCCGACATCGCCACCGAGCGGGGGCACATCGTGGTCAACGACCTCTTCCAGACCACGGACGCCAAGGTCTTCGCCGTGGGCGACATCGTGCGCCCCGGCCTGATCACCCAGGCCATCGGCGCGGGACGCAAGGCGGCCGAGGCCATCGACGAAATCGCCTGCGGGCGGCGCCCGGCGTCCGACACCCGGCAGATGATCGACTACAAGCGCATGAAGCTCGAGTACTTCGATCCGCGCATCGTGGGCTTCAGCGATATGCAGCTCTGCGCCGAGGAGTGTTCCTCCTGCGGTGCCTGCCGTGACTGCGGCCTCTGCGAGGCCATCTGCCCGGAGAACGCCATCTCCCGCAAGGGTGGCAGCGGCAGCGACTTCGAGATGGTTTCGGATCCGGAAAAGTGCATCGGCTGCGGTTTCTGCGCCAGTGCCTGCCCCTGCGGCATCTGGACCCTGGTGGAGAACACCCCCCTGGACTAGCCGCGCCACTTCACGACAGCATGACGAGGGCGGCCCGTGCGAGCGGGTCGCCCTTTTCGCGTCCAGGCCCCTTTTATTGTCCTCTGGGGCGTGCTAGCGTCCCACCATGACCCACGAAATCGAACGCAAGTACTTTCCCGTGTCTTTGACCACCGTGCGCCACACCCTGGAGCGCAACAGCGCCAGGCTCGTGCAGCGGCACTGCGAGGCCAACCTCGTCTTCGACACCCCGGACGGGAGCCTGCTCCGCCAGGACAGTCTGCTGCGCCTCCGTAAGGGGGGGCGCGCGGTGCTGACCTGCAAGCGCCCCTTGCCCCCTGAGGCCCTGGCCACCCTGCCCCCTGGCTACAAGGCCCGGGAGGAGTTGGAGACCGAGGTCGCGGACTTTACCGCCACGCGCGGCATCCTGGAGGCCCTGGGCTACGTGGTCACCCGCCGCTACGAGAAATTGCGCGAGACCTGGCGGTTGGAGGGCTGCCTTGTCTGTCTGGACCGGCTGCCCTTCATGGATTGCGTGGAGTTGGAGGGTCCTGTGGAGGCGGTGCGGCGTTGCGAGGAACTGCTGGGGCTGGAACCCGGCCCGGACGCGGACGCGAGCTACCACGCCCTGTACCGACGGCACCGGGAGGCCGCCGGGCTGCCCACGGAAGGCGACTTGGTGTTCGGCCCGGGCACCCTGCCCCCTTGCTTGCCGTGGGAGCCGGACTGTCCGGAATGAACCTGTCTGAGGAGCAGCAACCGCACAGCTGAGGACGGGCCGCTCCAGCACCTGCTGGGCGTCGCGTTCGGACGGGAAGGGGAGCGTGAGGAACGACGAAAACGCCCCGACCGATGTACGATCGGGGCGTGTGTCGGAACAGGGACTCGTGCGCGTGCGGCTTAGCGCTTGGAGTACTGGAAGCGGGCACGGGCGCCGCGCTGACCGTACTTCTTACGCTCTTTCTTGCGGGCGTCGCGGGTGAGGTAGCCGTGCTTCTTGAGGGAGGCACGCAGTTCGGCGTCAAAATCCAAGAGCGCACGGGCAATGCCGTGACGCACGGCGGAAGCCTGACCGGCGATACCGCCGCCTTCCACGTTGACCTTGATGTCGAACTTGCCCAGCATGCTGGTCACCACCAGGGGCTGGCGCACGACCTGCTGCAAGGAGGGGCGGGGGAAGTATTCTTCGAGACCTCTACCGTTGACGGTGATCTGACCGCTGCCGACGTACAGTCGGGTGCGGGCCACGGAGGTCTTCCTTCTGCCGGTGCCGTAATTGAATTCCTGGCTCATAGTTGGCTCCAACGCGTGCGCCCCGACTTAGAGGGGCAGTTCCAGCGGCTTGGGATTCTGTGCTTGGTGGTCGTGCTCGGGCCCGGCGAAGACCTTGAGTTTCTTGAGCAAAGCCCGGCCTAGACGGTTCTTGGGCAGCATGCCCCGCACGGCGATGCGGATCACGTCCTCGGGCTTGCGCTGCAGCATTTCACCCAGAGTCCGGGTGCGCAGGCCGCCGATGTATCCGGAATAGTTGTAATACTTCTTGTCCTGCAGCTTCTTTCCCGTCACCTTCACCTGGGCGGCGTTCACCACCACGATGAAGTCCCCGTTATCCATGTGGGGGGCGAACTCGGGCTTGTGCTTGCCGCGGAGACGATGGGCGATCTGGGAGGCGATACGCCCCAGAACCTGATCCTGCGCGTCCACCACGTACCATTCCCGCTTGATGTCTTGCGGTGTGGGGGTAAAGGTCTTCATGCTTTTCAGCTCCTTAGCAGGTCGCGCGCAGCATAGCGAGTTCCCGCGCGGCGTCCGGATGTGTCGAAAGAAGGGATTTATAGAAGGCGGATTGCGCGCTGTCAAGTCTTTCCTGGAGGATTTCCAAAAAACCGCTCGCTCCCGTTCCACATGCAGGGCTCCTCTACCCCAGCCCGCTCGATCCCACAACCCGTTCCGACCCGGGATTTCTGCTTGCCCCATCGCCGCCCGGCTGGCAGGATGTTTGAGGCAACGGTGATGTTGGTCCGCCTTGGTTTCCAGCCACCCCCTCCAACCGCGCCCCCTTCCGGATCCTGCCCGGACGGGCGCCCAGACCCAGCCTTGGCTGCCAAGGGAAGATACCTCCTGTGTTGAAGAGACCATTTCCGCCGCTCCCCCCAGCCCTGGCCCGCCGGTTGCGGTTGCTGCTGGGCTGGACGCTGATCATTCTCGGCCTGCCTTTGTTCCTGCTGCCCATCCCGCTGAGTGTGTTGTGCCTGATTCCGGGGCTGGCCCTGGTTGCGGTGGACTCGCCGCGCGCGCAAGCCGGACTGCAACGCCTGGAGCGCTCCCAGCCACGGCTTTATGGTGCGATATCGCCCTTGTTACGGCGTTGCGGCTTGTCCGAGGGCAGCTGCCCAGCGCTGCAAGACAGACCACCCAGGGCCTGACAGACTGCGACTCCTGCGGGTCGCTGCGGACAAAATACCACAATCACAGACAGTTATAGTTATTATCGCTCTGAACGTCATGGGTATGCACAGGGTGATAACCGGATGGACAAGCGGCATCTTTCCTGATACACGGCGGGCAACAAATCAAGGGGCGTGCGGCGCGCCACCCCTTGCATCCACACGCATGACAGGCTATGGGAGCCCTGGGTTGAGATTGAGTGTTTACAACCACTATACCGCGGCACGCACCGCATGTTGGGAGAGAGAGCGATGACCAAAGCCGATCTGATAAGCATCATTCAAACCAAGGCAGGTCTGGAGACCAAGGCCGCGGCCGGCAAGGCCCTGGACGCCACCCTGGAGGCCATCACCGAGGCTTTGGCCCAGGGCGACGCCATCACCCTGGTGGGTTTCGGCACTTTCAAGGCCACCGAGCGTGCGGAGCGCACCGGCCGCAACCCCCGCACGGGCGAAGAGATCACCATCCCGGCCGCCAAGACCGTGAAGTTCGCCCCCGGCAAGCACCTGAAGGACGCGGTGAGCTAGAGCGGCGTGCCAGAGCGCGTTCCCCGGCACTTTGCCGTAGCGCGTTTTTGCCTTGAATCAAGGCTCTCTCCTGAAATAACTTCTATTGTTTCAGGAAAATGCACAAGAGCATCCACCATTTTCAATGGGACAATGCTCTGGAACACTTCGTAGACCCGAGGCGGCGCAAGGGGGCTGCGCGGCACGCAGTTTTCGTGACAGCGCCGTACCATGCCGCTCCGTTCCGTTGAGCTGCGTGGTCGGTCCGGACGGCCGAACAGCCAGCGCTACTCACCGCTCCGGCAGCGTCACCGACCACAGACCGGCAAGCCTACGCAAGGCTTTCTCCCCCCCTCCTGGTGCCCGGCACCGGGAGGGGGTTTTCCTTGGCCCGTAACTCTCTCCCCCAGGCTGGGGGGCCGGATTTCGGTCCGCTTCTGCCCCTGCAAGACCGCATCATGCGCTTTACCTCCCGTCCCGGCGTTGCTATGGCTGTGCGTGCCGTTGCCATTGAATCCGGAACCAGGGACTGTTTCCACCGCACCCGCAGGCAGGCCGCTCGCCAAGCGGTCACGGCAGGCATCCGACCGGTGCGGAGGCTCCAGCTTCCGAACGGCCAGCAAAAGGGGAACCCAACCATGCGCGTGCTCATGTTCTTGTCGGCCTTGCTGCTTCTTGCGGCCACGGTCACGGCCGGCAATGTCTACATCTGGAAGGACGAGAGCGGGGAGTTGCGCTACAGCGACAAACCCCCGGCCAAGGGGGACCGGGCCGCTCCCGCCCAGCCGTCTCCCCCTCCGCCTCCGCCCCCGCAGGTGGAGCGTCAGCCCCTTCCGAAAGCTCCGCCTCCGGCCGCGCGTCAGGAACGCAAGGCCCCGGCCCAGGCCGGCGAGATCGAGGTGTTCGTCACGGACTGGTGCCCCTATTGCGACAAGGCCATCGCCTACCTCAAGTCCAAGGGGCTCAAGTTCAAGACCTACAACATCGAAAAGGACAAGCGCGCGGCCAAGCGCAAGCAGGAACTCAGCAAGGGGCGCGGCGGCGTGCCCTTTGCCATGATCTACGGCCGCCCCGTGCTGGGGTTCTCGCCCCAGGCCTATGACGAGGCCCTGAATCAGGGGCGCTAGTGGCGTGTGCGGCGGGTCAGCGCGTCCCGGACAAGGGGCGCAAAGCGTTCAGGCCCAGGCTCTGACCAGGGCCCCGGTGCCCTGGAAGAGCATGGCGGCCTCCTCGGGGTACCAGATGCCCAGATCCCGGTAGGCCTGGGCCGTGCGCTCGTTGTCCAGCAGGATCCGGTTCATGCTCGCGGCCGCATCCACCACCTGCTGTTGCACGGAGTAGACGCGGGGGCTCGGACCGCCCCCGTTGGTGGAGTGGGGATAGATGGGATAGTAGAAGCCGTCGGCCATGGTTGCGCCTCCCGCGTGGGCCTGCCGTGGCATCTGTTGCCTTTGCCCCGCGCTGTGCTATAGCTGCAGGCACAAACAGTATATAACACGGCCTCCGGCACGCGGCAAGGACGGGAAGACGGAGCGGCCCCCCCGCGACACTCTCGCCGAGCGCCACCCCAGGCCCCTCAGCCCGAGGAATGAACCATGCGAATCCTGGTGATCGAAGACGACCTCGAAGCCGCCGCCTACATGCTCAAGGGACTCAAGGAGAGCGGCTGTGTGGTGGACCACGCGCAGGACGGCAAGCAAGGGCTGATCATGTCCGCCACCGGCACCTACGACGCCCTGATCGTGGACCGCATGCTGCCGGGCATGGACGGCCTGGGCATCATCAAGACCCTGCGCTCCACGGGCAACAAGACGCCGGTGCTCATCCTGAGCGCCCTGGGCGAGGTGGACGACCGCGTCAAGGGCTTGCGGGCCGGGGGCGACGACTACATGACCAAGCCCTATGCCTTTGCCGAGCTTCTGGCGCGCCTCGAGGCCCTGCAGCGGCGGGGCAAGGTGGAGACCATCCAGACCTCGCTGCAGGTCTCGGACCTGGAGATGGACCTGGTCAGCCGTACCGTGCGCCGCCGGGGCAAGGTCCTGGAGCTGCAGCCCAAGGAATTCGCCCTGCTGGAGTACCTCATGCGCCATGCGGGGGCCATCGTCACCCGCACCATGCTCCTGGAAAAGGTCTGGGACTACGCCTTCGATCCCCAGACCAACGTCATCGACGTGCACATCAGCCGCCTGCGCCAGAAGATCGACAAGGGCTACGACAGGCCGCTCCTGCACACCATCCGGGGAGCGGGCTACAGCCTCCATGACGCCGATTAACATCCTGCGCTCCACGTCGTTCCGGCTGGCGCTGCTGTACATGTGCGTCTTTGCCGTGAGCGTGCTGGCGCTGCTGGCCTTCATCTACTGGAGCACCGAGGGCTTTCTGGAGAGCCAGTCCGAGGAGACCATCAACGCGGAAGTCCTCGGCCTGGCCGAGCGCTACGAACTCCTGGGCCTGGCCGGGCTCATCCACATCATCAACGAACGCATCGCCAACGACAACGCCCGGAGCAGCGTCTACCTGCTCACGGACCAGGAGTACCAACCCCTGGCCGGGAACCTGGACCGCTGGCCCGCGCCCAGCGTCCAGCAGAGCGAATGGCTGCGTTTCGGTCTGCGCGGTCAGGGCGAGGAGGCGCGCAAGGCCACCGCCCGCCTGGTGCCCCTCAAGGGCAACTTCTATCTCCTGGTGGGGCGCGACGATTCCGAAAAGATCCGTGTGGAGCACCTGATCATCAAGTCCATGGGCTGGGGGCTGGCTCTCACCGTGATCCTGGGCGTGCTCGGGGGGCTCTTCATGAGCCGCAGCGCCCTGCGCCGCATCGAGGTAATCAACCGCGCCAGCCGCGAGATCATGCGCGGCGACCTCACCCGCCGCATCCCGGTCAAGGGCAGCAACGACGAGTTCGACCAGCTCATCCAGAACCTCAACGAGATGCTCGACCGCATCGAGCGGCTCATGGACGGCGTCAAACAGGTCTCGGACAACATCGCCCACGACCTGCGCAGCCCCATCAACCGCTTGCGGGGGCGCCTCGAAGTCGCCCTGCTGCAGCAAGGCGACGTGGCTTCCTACCGCGGCACCATCGAGCAGGCCATTGCCGGTACCGACGAAGTCATCGGCACCTTCAACGCCCTGCTGAAAATCGCCCGGGCCGAGGCCGGTCTCAAGCGCGAGGAGATCGTGGACGTGAACCTGGGCACCGTGGCCCGGGACATGCTGGAGTTCTACGAGCCCCTGGCCGAGGAAAAGGGGCTGGTGCTGCAGGCGGAGCTGGCCCGGGACGTGCTCCTGCCCGGGGACAGGCACCTCTTGTCCCAGGCCGTGGCCAACCTGCTGGACAACGCCATCAAGTACACGCCCAGCGGGGGGCGCGTGACCCTGAACCTGCACCGCAGCCGGGGAGGGGCCGTGCTCGAGGTGGCGGACAGCGGCCCGGGCATCCCCGAGGAGGCCAGGGACAGCGTGCTGCAGCGCTTCTACCGCCTGGAATCCAGCCGCAACACGCCGGGCAGCGGCCTGGGTCTGTCCCTGGTGGCGGCCGTGGCCCACCTGCACAACGCCGCCCTGGAGCTCTCGGACAACGCCCCGGGCCTCAGGGTCAGCCTGCGCTTCGATCTCCCCCCGCCGTAACGCGGCTGATCCGCGCCTACATCTCCACATCCCAGAGCGTCTGGAGGCGCCCCTTCACGGGCCAGACTCCGTAGCGCTGGGTGAGCTCGGACATGCCCAGCACCCCGTTGTAGAGGTACATGTACCAGGCCAGGTCCTCGTCGGTCATGCGGCTGCTGGACCAG
>CAZNSV010000003.1:3611-26701 GCA_964575775.1 uncultured Desulfovibrionaceae bacterium | reverse complement strand
GTTGCTTGGCCACTTCCGATCCCAGCAGGCGGACCAGGGAGTGCTCCGGGGGCAGGTGGCGGGGGATGTAGAGCGGCTGCCCTCCGTGGGTGCGAGCCAGAAGCAGGGCGGCCTCCTCGCCGAGCAGGTCCCTGAGCCGGGCCAGTCCGGCGGGCAGGCGTCGCCAATCGAGGGGTGGGCAAGGCTGGTCGGAATGGGGCTGCGGGGTCGACATGGAGTGCCTCCTGGGGCTTGTGGAGCGAGTATGCACCTGGTTTTCCGGGGTTGGTTCCGGGCGCTGCCCATACCCGCCCCTGCTAGGCCATTTCCTCTTGACGCAATCGGCCGAAAGCAGGACTGGCGCGGGATCAGGCCTTGTCCTGGGCCTGTTTGTCGGCCTGGGCGCGCTGCTGTTGGAGCCAGGCTTCGATGTCCGCGGGCATGGCGCGCCAGACGCCGTCAAGCTTGAAGGCGGGGAAATGTCGCACCTGGATCCACTTGCAGAGGGTGCGCTTGGAGCAGCCCAGGGTTTCGGCGATGCAGTCCAGTCCGGCCAGTACGAGTTTGTCCATGAACACTCCGGGAAATTTTCAAAATTGCGCGAAGAAACCCTTGACAGCAGCCTTGATGCCGGATAGAGGTGTGAACAAGAATTTTCTATACGCCCCAAGTCGGTCTCGTCTCTATCCTCAGGAAGGCTTCGGCAGTGCTCACCGAAGCCTTCTTTTTTTGTGCCCTCGCCATGGCCGGACGCCCTGGGAAAAGCAGGCAGCGGACTGCGGCTACTGTGCCTGGGTTTTCGTTCCGGCAGGGTTCCCGTCCGAATGATGCACGTATTTTAGCGAAGTTTTACGTAGCAAGTCAAGGGTGCCCGGGTTCCGCCCGTTCCCTTTTGGTACAAAGTTGCGTATTCTCCCGGCATGTCACCACTGCTGCAGAAAGGGCGCACTCCCAAGGGGCGCGCCGCACCCTCCGAGGCGGAGTTCTTCCGGCTGGCCCTCAAGACGTTGATCGACGGCACCGGGCATGGCATTCAGCGCAAGATCGCCGACCAGATCGACAAGTCGCCCACCTATCTCAACGACATCGTGCATGGCCGCTCCCGGGGGTCCCTGCCCACCAGGCAGCGCATCGCCCAGGCGCTTGGCCTGTCCTACGAGGAGATGGTGGAGCAGGGGCGGACGCTCCAGGCCCTGGAGGCCGAATCCGGCAGCGTGGTTTGTCGGGGCACGGAGTTCATGACCGTGCCCCTGGTCCGAGCCAGGCTCAGCGGCGGTGACGGTTCCTTCGAGACCGAGGGCGACGTGGTGGGTTACTACGCCTTTCGAGCGGACTTTCTGCTCGCCAAGGGGCGCCCCGAGAGCATGGTCCTGTTCAAGGTCTCTGGCCACAGCATGAGTCCGGTGCTGAACAACGGCGACGTGGTCATGGTGGACCAGAACCAGAACGAGGTGGTGCCGGGGCACATTTACGCCGTGGGCATCGACGACACGGTGGTGGTGAAGCGCATCGAGATCGAGCCGGGGCTGCTGCTGCTCAAGAGCGAGAACCCCGACTACGGGCAGTTCGAAGTGCCCCTGCACGAACAGGCCAATGTCCGGGTCATCGGCCGGGTGATCTGGTCCGCCCGGGAGTATTAGTCCGCATATGGCCATTGATAATGGCTAGAGGCTCTTGTGTATTGCCCTGGAACGATTGGAAATCGTTTCAGGAGGGAGCCTTGCTGCAAGGCGACAACGCGCAGTGTTACCGCAGCCCTTCTTTCCTCTCTTGCTGCTCCAGTGAGTAGCGCCCCCCAACCAAGAAGCCGCCCCTCCAGTCTCGCCGCCCCTCAGTAAGTCCTCGCTGGCATTTGGCAGGTTGTGACGTGCCGCATCATGCCCCTGTCCGTTCCTGGGCCGTGACTCTTCCCGGCCACGTGACCCGTGTACGTGAAACTTCGCGAACCCTTCTTCATATGGATCGCGGGCTCTCGGGACACTGTGTCAGGCCAGTCTGTGCGCTGTCGCACTGTACCACGCAGCCTGGTAGGACCCCCCCCAAAAGAAATAGGCACAAAGTTGCCAGAAAGTTCGCATTGACAGCTGCGAATTTTCACGTAGAATACGTACCCAGATCGCAGCACGAAAGGGCACCTTGAATAGTCGCCCACGGCTGCTTGGCCACGAACCATTCACCGCAACCGGTCCTGTCAACGCAGGGAGCGCCTCTGCAGCAAAAAGGGGCGCATCAGACTAGCGAGGACCGTACACCGGCGGGGGCAGCGGGCTCCCGACCGGAGTCGAGAGGCGGCGCAGGGTCTTCGGGCGTGGGCCCTGCGCCGCCCGGCTCGCGGCAGCGGGCCGGACACCAGCGCCCCTTGTTCGCTGGAGGGCATCATGTTCAGACGAGCCGAACGTTCCATGCTGCCGCCGGTGCTGGGTCTTTGTGGCCCGGCCGGGAGCGGCAAGACCCTGAGCGCCCTGCGCCTGGCCCAAGGGCTGTGCAACGAGTCCACGGGAGGCAAGGTGGCCCTGGTGGATGGCGAGGGCGGTGCCGCCAGGTATGCCGAGGCCTTTGGTTTCGACATGCTGACCCTGCGCCCCCCGCATTGTCCGAGCCGCTATGCCGCTGCCCTGCAGGAGGCCTGGGCAGGCGGCTATCAGGTGGTGATCCTGGACGGCCTGTCCGCGGTCTGGAGTGGTGGAGGGGGCGTGCTGGAGCAGGTGGAGACCCTGCGCAAGGCCGGGCACAAGGCGCCCTGGGCCGGTCCGGGGCGCGCCTTGTCCGCCCTGTTGGCCAACCTGCGGCATCCGGCCACGCCCCTGGTGGTGACCATGCGGGCCAGGACCGTCCGGGAGCGAGGGCACAGGCAGCCGCAACCAGCAACCGTGCAGCCGGTGCAGCGCCCCGACGTGGCGCTGCTCTGCACGGTGCTCTGGCAGCTCACCGGGGGCGGCAGCGCGTTGCCGCTCAGGGACACCACCGGGCTCTTCGCGCCGAAGCAGGCAGTGACGTTGGACCCGGCTGTGGGGCTGAAGCTACTGGCCTGGAGTCGCGGCCAGGAGAGTGGGATTTCGGGCCTGGAACGGGCGCTGCAAAGTATCGCCAACTGTACGGGGGCGGAGGAGCTGTTAGCCTTGTGGGGCGACTGGCCCGAGATCTGGAAGGCGCAGCCCTGGCGCTCCGTGCTGGAGCAGGCCGTTGCCAAGCGGATGCGGGAGCTGCTCGGCGGGGGCCCTGTGCACTGAGCCGGAGCTCAGGGTCTGTCGTGCCGCACGTGCTCCAGCCCCTGGGCAAAGAGGGCCAGCACGTGCTCGTCGTCCAGGGAGTAGAAGGCGTTCTTGCCGTCCCGCCGGAAGCGGACCAGCCGAGCCGTGCGCAGCAGCCGCAACTGGTGGGAGACGGCGCTCTGGCTCATATCCAGGATGGCGCAGAGGTCGCAGACGCAGAGCTCGCGCAGGGCCAGAGCCGCAAGGATCCGCACCCGGGTGGGGTCGCCCAGGGCCTTGAACAGAGCCGCCAGGTCCTGCAGGGCCTCCAGAGGGGGCAAGCCCTGACACACGGCAGTCACCACCCCCGGATGCGTCTCGGGGATTTCGCAGCAGTCGGCGAGCTGCGCGGCGCAATCGCAGGGGGCTGTGGCGCTCCCTGGCATGACGCCCGGCGCGGGCTGTCCGGCTTCTGGCCGCTCCGGGGCGCAGTCCGCGCACATGTGAGGCTGTTTGTTGGACGTCACCGACGCTCCTCCGAAAAGGGGCGGACAGCTCCTGCCCGCCCCCGCAAGGTCCAATGACCGGGCCGTTGGCACGGCCCGGGGGTCATTCTGCGTACAGGATCTGGGGCGAAACCTGTTTGGCCGAGGCCGTGCCCGTGAGCACCATGCACTGCAAGAGCTCGGTGCGCAGGGTTTCGATGTATTTGACCACGCCCTCGCGCCCCCCGCCCATGACGGCGATGGAGAAGGGGCGCCCCATGAGCACGGCGTCGGCGCCCAGGGCCAGCATCTTGAGGATGTCTGCGCCGCTGCGCACGCCGCCGTCCACCAGCACGGCCAGCTGGCCTTTCACGGCGGCAGCCACGGCCGGGAGCACCGAGGCGGTGCCGGGGCAGTGGTCCAGCACCCGCCCCCCGTGGTTGGAGACCACGATGGCGGAGGCACCGGCGTCCAGGGCCATCCTGGCCTCGTCCGGGGTCATGACGCCCTTGAGGATGAAGGCGCCTGGCGTGCGGGCAATGATCTCGCGCAGCTTGGACAGGGGCTTGGGTGAGACAGGGCGCCCCATCTTGCGCAGGGTCACCAGCCCGGCGGCGTCGATGTCCATGCCGAAGACCGAGGCGCCGGTGGCCTGGGCCTTTTCCAGCTTGGTGTAGAACTCCTCGTCTTCCCAGGGCTTGATGAAGGGGATGCCCCAGCCGTCCAGGGACTTGATGGCCGCGAAGCCTTCCTGGTGGATGAACTCGGGCACACCGTCGCCGGTGCAGCCGATGATTCCGGCGTCCTTGCAGCCCGCCAGCTTGTTGCCGATGTACTCGGCCTCGGTGATCTTGCCCCCCATGTTGAAAGTCACGCCGCCGATGGGCGCGGCCAACAGCGGCATGGCCAGGGAGAGCCCCAGCAGCTCCACCCGGGTGTCGGGCTCCACGGCCTCGTGCAGCAGCCGCATGTTGAAGTTCCGACGTTTCAGGGCCTGAATATTGTTCATGAAGCTGGACGCGGTGCCCAGCCCGCCCATGCCCGGCACCTCACCGGCGCAGGCTTTGCCATTGCATTCGGGGCAGACACGACAGAACCCCTGCATGAGTTCCTTGGCGCGCTTGCGGATATCCTGCATTGTGATCACTCCTTGAGCATTGCTGTGGAGAAGAGGACGTGGGCGGACGACTGCCCGTTCCGGAGGCAGTGGTGCTGCCGCATGGCAAGGCTATACCAGCCGTACCGCAGCCTGCCAAGTCGGGGAAAGGGGGGAAATGCGGCCTGGCGCCGACGGCGCCCGGGGAGGGCGCCTGACGTCAGGTGAACACAGGGGAGGGGCAACTCCTTGGCATCAAGCCCCTTCATCCAGGAGCTGCAGGGCCAGGTTCTTTTCCTGGTTCAGGCGGTTGTGCACCGCGGCGCGGATCTGGCGCGAGGAGCCGGAGAAACTGCCCTTGCGGGTGCGGTACACCTCTTCGATCAGCACCTTGTCAAAGTTCTGACTCTTCTTGCCCTGGGCCACCTGGGCGGCTTTGGTGAAGATGTTGGAGGCGCCGTTGGGACCGTGCTGCACGGCGGTGCTCCAGAGCACTTCCTGCAGGGCCGGGGACAGGGCGGCCACGTCGATGTTGGCCTTGGCCATGATGCCGTCCACGGCGGGCTGGTAGTTGGTGGCCAGGATGAAGGCGTCCTGCAGCTCTTCGAACCGCTTGGGATTCTCGGCCGCGATCTTCTTCCACTCGCTGGGCATGCCACCCCAGCGACTGCGAGTGTTGGCGGGGCCGGCCTTGCGCAGGCGCTGGGCCCAGTCCGGTTCGTGCTCGTTGAGGAAGTTGAGGAACAGCCCCATGCTGCCCACCCGCGAGGCGATCTGGTACTTGCCGTAGGAGGTGCCGCCCCGGCGATCGTAGCCCACGGCCGAGATGCCGTCCTTGCCGGACTCGAAGACCGCGGAAAGCTCCCCGGTCACGGGCAGCAGCGAGGCCTTGGCCTGGGCGGTGAGCAGGGCCCGGGCCCGCTGCTCGGCCACCAGGTCGATGGCCAGGGACTGGCGCAGGGCCGTGCTCACGGGCATGCGCAGGGCGTGAGAGCCATCCGCCAGGGTGGGGGCGGGATAGCGCTGGTCCTCGGCCACTGCCTGGACAGGAGCGGCCGGTTGCTCCGCGGAGGCGAGGGGCGCGGCCTGCGTTGCGGCCACGGCGGCCGTCGGGAGTTCCTGGGGCGTGAGTTCGGCATCGCCTTCCGTGAGGACCGGAGCCTGGGCAGCCGCGGCCACCACGGTGGCGGCAGGGGCATGGGCAGCGGGGTCGAGCACGGCCTGGCGGGTCTCGGTGGAGATGGGGCGCCGCAGGCTATGCGTCTGGCCGGACTCCAGCACACCCAGATGCGCCAACAGGGAGAAGGTCTTCTGCTTGAGCTCCCGGGCAGTGGTGTCCAGGCCCAGGCTGAAGCGCGCGCCGTCTTGGCGAGGGGGCGCGGCCGGGGTTTCCAACCGCTGGCGCAGCACGTCGGCAAAGGCGCTTTCGCTGCCGCGCAGGAGCGGATCAGTGCTGCGGGCCTGGCGGCCATCGCGGCTTACGGCCAAGGCCAAGGGGCGGAAACGCTCCGGCGAAGTGGCCGGGACACTGGGGCTCACGAGGTCCTGAGTGGCGACGGTCTGGGACATGCTCCCTGCTCCCTTGCTGGCGTGTGCTGCCGTAAACCAAGCTCCCTGGAGGAGCAGCAGCCAGAGCGTGAGACAGAGCAGCCGCGCGGCCTGATGCCTGCCGTGTTTCGCTGCCTGTGTTCCGTTCGCTCCGGCCATGCCGTACTCCCTCCGGGCCTGATGGTGATCCATGCTGCCGTGAGGGTTGCGACGATGATGCCGAAGTGCTGTTTGTCCTGAAACTCCATGGGCTTGGATTGTGAAAAATCACTGACTTCCGGGCTGGACAAGCCCGGAAGGCCAGGCGTGACGGGATTCTGTCGGGGGGGGCGGGGATGGATACAAGGACTGCGCAGGGCGTCGGCCATGTTCCCAAGACGCGGGCAGGGCGCTGGTGCCCTACTGGCGGTGATGCTGGCTATCTACGGGTGGGTGCTGCAAGGGGGGCTCAGCCCCTGGTCTGGAGGAAGATGGGGAGCAGGAAGGCGGTCAACACCGACAGGAGGATAGGGCCGTAGGCGGGCAGGAGCACCACGGCCCAGGGCCAGCGGATCCGCTGGGTCTTCTTGAGCCAGACCAGGACGGCGGTGAGGCCGAAGCAGAAAGCGAAGATCAGGTCACCGGTCTGCATGGCGTTTCTCCTCTCTCGCGAACCGCTCAGGACCTGGGAGTGCTCAGGGCTTCGGGGGCTCCGGGAACAGCTTGCCCGGATTGAGGATGTTGTTGGGGTCGAAGAGCGCCTTGATGCCGCGCTGCAGGGCAAGGCTGGCGGGCGAAAGCTCCAGGTGCACGAAGGGCAGCTTGGCCAGCCCCACACCATGCTCGCCGGAGATGGTGCCCCCCAGGCTCAGGACCTCGCGCAGGGCGTCCAGCACGGCGCGCTCCACTGCGGGGGCCTGCTCGCCACGCTGGGCCGTGAAATTGAGGTGGATGTTCCCGTCCCCGGCATGGCCGAAGGCATAGACCCGCACCCCATGGCGCGCCTCGATGGCGGGCAGCAGCGCCACCAACTGGGCGATGCGCCCCAGCGGTACCACCACGTCCTCGGGCACGAACACGGCGCTGGACTCGTGAATGCGCGTGGAGACCTGGCGCCGCACCCACCACAGCCGGCGCCGCTGCTCCTCGTCCCGGGCAGGCAGCTGCACCAGGGCGCCCAGCTCCGCGCAGATGGCGCCGATGGCGTCCAGCTGCTCGTCCAGGAGCTTGTCCGGACCGTCCACTTCGATGAGCAGCATGGCGCCCGCTTCCGCCGGAGGGGCGAAGGGCAGCAACTCGCCCACCAGGGCCAGGCAGCTCTGGTCCAGAAATTCCAGGGCCGAGGGCAGGTAGCCGCGCACCAGGATCTGCGTCACGCAGCGCATGGCCGCGGTCATGTCCGGAAAGAGGGCCACCATGCCCCGCGCGGCCGGGGGCAGGGGCACGAGCTTGAGGATGAGCCGGGTGATCACGCCCAGGGTACCCTCGGAGCCCACCAGCAGGTGGGCCAGGTCGTAGCCCACCACGCCCTTGCGGGTGCGCACCCCGGCCGCGATCACCTCGCCGTTGGGCAGCACGGCCTCCAGCCCCAGCACGTAATCCCGGGTGGTGCCGTACTTGACGCAGGCCGGACCCCCGGCGTTGGTGGCGGCGTTGCCGCCGATGCTCGAGCTCTCCAGGCTGGCCGGGTCGGGCGGGTAGAAGAGCCCCTTGGCCCGGGCCGCCTCGCGCAGGGCGTGGGTGATGACCCCGGGCTCCACCTCGGCCACCAGGTTCTCGGTGTCGATGCTCAGGATGCGGTTCATGCGCTCCAGGCAGAGCAGCCCCCCGCCCTGGCAGGGGCAGAGCCCGCCGGAGAGGCCGGTCCCTGCGCCCCGGGGGGTCACGGCAAAGCGCTCCTGGTTGGCCAGCCGCAGCAGGGCGGAGATCTGGGCCGTGTCCGTGGCGTAGACAGCGGCTTCGGCACAGCCGCCGAACTCCCCGCCGCCTTCGTCGCGTCCCAGCCGACCCAGCTCCTCGGGCGCCGTGACGCAGGCCTCGGGGCCGAAGATGCGGCGCAATTCCTCCAGCACGGTGGCAGACAGGGGGCGGTACGGGGGCATCAGGACCTCTTGGACTCGAAGCCGGGGATGGCCAGCTTGTTTTCGATCCAGCGCAGCAGCAGGGTGGCCACGGTGACCAGGGCCAGATAGTAGAGGCCCACGGCCACGAAAACCTCGATGTTCTTCCAGGAGCTCTTGGCGATGGTGCGCCCCACGCCGGTGAGCTCGTTCACGGTGATCACCGAGGCCAGCGAGGAGTATTTGATGAGATAGATGATCTCGTTGCCGCATCCGGGCAGGGCGCGGCGGAAGGCCTGGGGCAGCACCACGTGACGCACGGCGGTGAAGGGGGGCATGCCCAGGGCCTGGGCGGCCTTGAGCTGTCCGGACTTGATGGACATGAGCCCGCCCCGGATATACTCGGAGTGGTAGGCCGCGCTGCAGAGCACGAAGCCCACGATGGCGGAGGTCTTGGGCCCCATGATCAGGCGGTAGCCGAAGATGCTCACGTAGGGCAGGGCGAAGTACCAGAAGAAGAGCTGCACCACCAGGGGTGTGCCACGGAACAGGGAGACGTAGAGCTCGCTGAGGCGTTTGACCCAGCCGGGTCCGTAGACGCGTAGGGCGCCCAGGATCACGCCCAGGAACAGCCCGAACACGGCCGAGGGTACGATGAGCTCCACGGAGATCAAGAGCCCCTTGTTGAGCCCGGGCATGACCTCCTGGACGAAAAAGTCGAGGACTTCGCTCACAGGCCCACTTCTCCCGTGAGTTCGTTGATCTTGGCGCAGAAGGCCTGGGTGCGGGTGCAGGCGCCCTTGGCCAGGAGCTCGGCGGGGGTGCCGCGCTCCACGATGTGCCCCTTGTCCATGAACAGGAATTCGTCGGCCAGCTGGGCGGAAAAGCTGATCTGGTGGGTGGCCATGACCATGGTCATGCCGGCGGTGGCCAGGTCGCGGATCACGGCCAGGACCTCGCCGATGAGCTCGGGGTCCAGGGCGCTGGTGGGTTCGTCCAGGAGCATGACCTTGGGGTCCATGGCCAGGGCGCGGGCCACGGAGACGCGCTGTTTCTGCCCCCCGGAGAGTTGGGCCGGATAGAGCTTGGCCTTGTCGGCCAGGCCCACGCGGGCGAGCTCGGCCTCGGCGCGGTCGGTGGCTTCTTTCTTGGGCAGCTTCTTGACCTTCATCAGGGCGATGCGCACATTCTCAAGGGCCGTAAGGTGGTCGAAGAGATTGAAATCCTGAAAGATCATGCCCACCTGCTGCCGGAAGGCGTAGAGCTCCTTGCGGTGTTTGCGGTGGACCTCGTTGCCCTCGAGGAAGATGCGGCCACTGTCGGGGGCGATGAGCAGATTGGTGCACTGGAGAAAGGTGCTCTTGCCGCTGCCCGAGGGGCCGATGAGCACCTTGAGGTCGCCCTTCTGGAGGGTCATGGAAGCGCCGTCCAGCACGAGGTTGTCACCCAGGGTTTTACGGATGTTCTCCACGTGCAATATGGCCTGATTCTGCGGCATGGGTCAGTTCCTTAGTGGTGCGAGTAGCCGGGGATGCGGACCCTGGTTTCCAGGGATTTGAGGGCCTTGACGCCCAGCCAGGTGAGCACGAAGAAGAGCACCCCGGCAAAGAGGGCCAGGGGCAGGGGCTGGTGCGTGGTGGCGGCCACGGAGCGGGTGCGGGCCATGATTTCGAGCACGCCGATGACGTAGGCCAGGGCCGAATCCTTGAGCAGGATGGAGTATTCGTTGGACCAGGCCGGGATGGACAGCCTGAGGGCCTGGGGCAGGATGATGCTCTTGATGGCGGTGAAGTCGCTCATGCCCAAGGCGCGGGCGGCCTTGAGCTGCCCCTGGGGCAGGGAGAGGATGGCCCCGCGAAAGATCTGCGACTGATAGGCCGAGCTGGTGAGCCCCAGGACGATGATGGCGGCGGCAAAGGCGGAATTGAGGTGCAGGGTGGCGAAGAGGGAGTACTGCCCCAACCAGGCCAGAATGCCGAAATAGAAGAGATAGAGCTGCACCAGAATGGGCACGCCGCGAAAAATCCAGACATAGATGCCGATGCAGCGACTCAGGAAGCGGTTGCCGTAGACCTGCCCCACGGCGAGGGGCACGCCCATGACGAGGCCGAGGCACATGGCCCCGGCAATGAGGGCCAGGGTGTACCAGGTGCCGTTGAGGATGTAGGGCAAGGCCTCCCAGATGGCGACTAGGGCCTCATGCACGAGAATCTCCGATCAGCGGTGCGGCGGTTTTCCGCCCGGCGCAGGCGGCTGCGCACAGGCATTGTGCGGCTCAAAAAGGCCCGGAAGGTTTGCGAACGTCCTACCTTCCGGGCCTGGCTCTTCCCGAACAGGCGCGGGGCTCGCAGCAGCGGCCCCGGCTTGGCGCCTTGGCGCGCTAGGGGATGTCGTACTTGGTCTTGAGTTCCTTCCAGTGCGGGTCGGCCATGAGCAGGGTCAGGCCCTCGTTGAGCATCTTGAGCAGGTCTTCGTCGGCCTTGCGCACGGCGTAGGCGTAGTTCTCGGGCGCGGCTTCAAAGGTGCCGGCGATCTTGAAGGGCTTGCCCTTCATGGTCTCGTAGGCGATGGAGCTGTCCATGCCGGAACCGTCGATGCGGCCGATGGGCAGGTCCTGCAGGTAGAGGTCGGTGGAATCGTAGGGCACGATCTCGAACTTGTACTTGGCATCCTTCTGCAGGGTCTCCAGCAGGGCGGCAGTGACGGTGCCGCGCTGCACGCCGATCTTCTTGCCCGTGGTCAGCAACTCATCCAGGGTGGCGGCGTTGTCGTCCTTGACCACCAGCACCTGGGTCACCTGATAGTAGGGAATGGTGAAGTTCACGATCTTGGCGCGCTCTTCGGTGGCGCTCATGCCCGAGGCGATGAGGTCGATCTTGCCGGCATTGAGGGCGGGGATGATGCCGTCCCAATCCATGGGCTGGTGCTTGACCTTGAAGCCCATCTTCTCGGCGATCCAGTCCATGGATTCCACGTCGAACCCGGCGGGTTTGCCGTCCTTGTCCACGAAGCCGAAGGGGGGGAAGCCGAAGTCGATGCCGTTGACGTAGACCTTCTCCTCGGCAAAGGCGGCGCCGCAGGTGAAGGCCACAGCCAGGGCCAGGCCCAGGAGGATGCTGCACAGTTTTTTACCCATTGTCCAAGCTCCCTAAGTGGTGGCTGAGGTGACGGCCGCGCACAAGCCGACGCCTGGCCCCGGATCCCCGATCCGCGGTCGGCGTCGCTCGGTTATCGGCCTGTGTGACAAAACGGTGAACCGGCTGTGGAAGCACTAGCAGACTTGGCCCTTGTGATCAAGGGCGCAAGCCCGCGGACCGCCGCGAATCCCGGCCGCCATCCCCTGGGAAAACAGCCCTTTTCAGCGGGTCGTCGCCGCTGGATGCCAGGGCGTGAAATGGAGCCCTGCCGTGGGGAGCACGCAGTCCGCCTCAGGGGCGGTTTCTCCCCTCCCGGCTCAGTGGAACTGGGCGTGTTCACTCCCTGAACACTGCGCAGCCATCGTCGCGTTCAACAATCTCGCACGCGCCCTTGAGCAGCAGGCTGGAGCGCGTGTAGCCATGGGCCTTGGCGTATGCGTCGATTCTGGCCAGGGCATTCTCGGGCAGGGTGATGTTGACACGCACGGTGCGCTGGGGCTGCGAGGCGCGCACGAAGATGAAGGCGTCCGCACCCGCGCAGAGTTCGTGGCCCTTGGCAGTGGCAAGCCCCATGGGCCTGGGAACGGGCTCGCCATCCTCGAGCAGGCCCTCCAGGTGCAGGTCCAGGGCCTCCCGGGCCATGGTGTGGGCCTCGTCCAGGTTCGCGCCTTGGGTCACGCAGCCGGGAAAGTCCGGGAAAACGATGCCGAACCCCCCGGCCTCCTCGAACACCGCCGCGATGTATTCCGCCATGTCTTTGCCTCCTACCGTAACGCGACACCGGACTGCTTTTCGATGCTCTTGAGCAGGGCCACGCACAGATCCTTGTTGGGATGGGGCACGGTGACTCGGCCTGGCCTGTCAGGATGCCTGAACTGAACATGCGAGCCCCTCTGCGCCACCTTGGCCCAGCCGGCTTTTTCGAGCAGCCTGATGACCGTTGCACTGTCCATGTGTATGAATACGCACGGCAAGCAGGCAAGTCAATGATGTCGCCAGCTCCTCCCGCTCGACAGGCAGCGCCCCCTGCGCTACACAAGGGGCGCGCCAGATTCGGCGCCCCAGGAGTCCATTCGGTGAGCGCATACCTCGAACTCAAGGATCTCAGCAGGCATTTCCAGGTCCGCGTGGGCGCCCTGGAGCCCCCGGCCGTGCTCAAGGCCGTGGACGGCGTCAGCCTGGAGTTGCGGCGCGGCGAAACCTTGGGTCTGGTGGGTGAAAGCGGCTGCGGCAAGAGCACCCTGGCCCGCATGGTGGTCCGGCTCCTGCGCCCCACGTCCGGGGAGCTTTGTCTGGAGGGGCGCTCCCTCTGGTCCGCCGATCCGCAAGACGCCGCCTTTCTGCGCAGCCTGCCGCGCAAGGTGCAGATGATCTTCCAGGACCCCTTCTCCTCCCTCAACCCGCGTCAGAAGGTGGGGCACGCCGTGGGCGAGGGCCTGGCCATCCATGGCCTGGGCAGCCACAAGGAGCGGCGGGAGCGGGTTCTGGAGCTCCTGGATTGGGTGGGCCTCGCGCCCGAGCAGGCCCAGCGCTACCCGCACGAATTCTCCGGGGGGCAGCGGCAGCGGGTGGCCATTGCCCGCGCCCTGGCCCTGGGGCCGGAGCTCCTGGTCTGCGACGAGCCCGTCTCGGCCCTGGACGTGTCCATCCAGGCCCAGGTGCTCAACCTCCTGGACAGCCTGCAGCAGCGGCTCGGCCTCACCACCCTGTTCATCTCCCACGACCTGGCCGTGGTCAGCCACATGGCGGACCGGGTGGCGGTCATGTATCTGGGGCGTTTGGTGGAACTGGCGCCGAGCCGGGAGTTGGGCAGCCGCCCCCTGCATCCTTACACCCGCGTGCTTCTGGCTGCGGCGCCGCGTCCGGAACCGCCCCCGCAAGGGGCGACCCGCAGCCGCCGGGCCGTGGTCCAGGGCGACCTGCCCAGTCCGGTGGATACGCCAGAGGGCTGCGCCTTCGAGCCGCGCTGCCCGGAGCGCCAGCCGCAGTGTCGGGAGCAGCGCCCCCCGCTGCTGGAAGCCGCACCAGGGCACTGGGTGGCCTGTCTGCTGCACGGGCAGGGCTCGTAACGGTCCTGCCCTTTCCGCTTACGCACACGAAACTCAGGATTCCGGCAGCCGCTCGAAGAGCAGCAGCGAAGCCCGCTGCAGCTTCTCCTCGTCCGGGGGCTGCTGCAGCAGTTCTCCGTCCACGGCGATGAGCCGGTAGTGCTTGGCCACGAAATCGCGCATCCAGGCGAAGAGGGGGGGCTCCTGCGCCCCTCGCAGCAGCCAGGACAGGGGATTGGCCACAAAGACCAAATGGCGGGGGTGGCTCTGCTCCACCCGCTGGGCCAGGTCGCGCTGCATGGCCAGGGCAAAGGGGTGCTCTTCCACCAAGGGGTAGGTGTAGAGATAGCCGATGACGCCACGGCGCTGGGCGTAGAAATAGATTTGCGGTTCCGAACCGATGACCGCGATGCGCTCGTCGGGTGTGGAGACTTGGCGCAGGATTGCCGCCAGCGGAACGGATTCGAGAAAGGGGTTCCCGGCGTAGAGGTGGTTCACCAGCTCGTCCGGCGCAAGCTCGAAAAACACGGCGCGGTTCTTGTGCACCGTGGCGGCCAGACTGGCCAACAGCAGCAGGGGCACAAGCAAGGCGGCCGACGCCGCGACTCGGCGCAACAGCGTGGCGGCGCTCACGGCGGCGAAAGCGCCCAGCAGGCACAAGGCCGGGATGCAGAGCAGAAAATAGTGGGGGCGGAAATACAAACCCGGGCAGACCGCCAGGACACCCGCCACCGCCAGGGGCAGCACACAAACCCGCGCTCCACGCAGACCCGGGTCCGTCAGGAGGCAGACCAGGCCCCCCAGGCCGACGAACCAGGGCCAGAGCAGGGTGTTCTGCAACAGGTAGCTGCCGTTGCTCTTGAGGAGAAAGACCCCGCCTTCCCAGGGTACCTGGGCGGCGTATTCCGCAGCGTAGCGCAGGGTCCAGAACACGAAGGCGCCCCAGGCTCCGCCCAGGGCGATGGCCACCCCCGCGACGGCCAGGGGCAGGGCCATGGCGCCTGCCAGCAACCCGAAGCGCTGCAGGCTCCCGCGCAGGCGTAAGGGCTTGTCGCGCCGTTCGAGCACCGCCAGCCAGAAGAGGGGCAGCAGGCAGAACAGGGCTGCGTGCTGCTTCATGAGCAGGGCCAGGCCAAAGCATAGACCCGCGGCGGCCAGGAGCAGCCAGTGCCGCCTGTCTGCATACCGCAGGAAGCACAGAACGCCCCCCAACACGAAGAGGTTCAGAAACTGCTCGATGTTGGCCGCGGTCCCTTCCACCCCGGGCGTGAGGGAGAGCACGGCGTAGAGTGCAGCGGCCACGCTGCCGCCGAGGGTGCCCAAGCTGGTGGGGGCCAGGCGGCGCCCGATGAAGAACAGCAACAGGCAGCTTGCGGTATTGGCCAACAGCAATGCGAATTTAACGGTTTGAACGCTGGGGCCGAAAATCAGGAAGAACAGGGCGTTGAGATAGTACAGCCCGGGGAACTTCATGTTGAAGGCTTCTGCGAAAGGCGTAACGCCTTGGGTGATCAGCCACCCGGCATAAGCGTACTCGCCTTCGTCGCGTTCCAGGGGCATGGCCAGCAGGCGCCAGCGCGTCCAGACAGCCAGACCCACGGCGGCCAGGGCCAGGATCAAGGCGAGCAGGCGGAGGAGGCGGGAGTACTTTACGGGAGCGGTGTCTGGCATGAGGTTTCCGAAGCGGGAGTTCGTGCATGAAAAAGTCCCCGACCGACGTAAGAGCGCGCCGGCCGAGGACAAGGAGCAACAATCGTGTGGCTGCTGGGGGCGGGGAACGGAGTGCCTGGCAGCTGCTGGACCTCCTCAGTCCAGGATGTAGCGCATGGGGTTGACGCTCACGCCGTTGAGCCGGACCTCGTAATGCAGATGGGGGCCGGTGCTGCGACCGGTGTTGCCCAACTCGCCGATCATCTCGCCGCGTCCGACCAGGTCGCCTTCCTGCACCGTGATGGTGTTCAGGTGCGAGTAGCGGGTGGTGAGGCCGCGGCCGTGGTCGATGACCACGGTCTTGCCGTAGGTGCCGTCCTCGCCGGTGAAGCTGACGCTGCCCTTGGCCGTGGCCACGATGGGCGTGCCGATCTTGCCGGTGATGTCCACGCCGGTGTGCATGTCCACCTGCCCGGTGAAGGGGGAGATGCGGCGACCGAAAGGCGAAGTGACCCAGCCCTGGGTGGGCCAGATGGACGGCGTGGCGATGAGGGTGTCCTGGTTGCCCTTAAAGGACTGCAGCAGCTCTTGCTGGCGCATCTCCTCGAGGCGGACGTCGGTACTCAACTGATGGAGGAAGGAGTGCATCTTGCGGGCCAGGAGTTCCTGGCGGTGGATGGGCAGGTAACTGTCGGCAAAGGTGTTGGTCTTCTCGCCCCCAACGGCGGTGGGCGTCTCCACCTGTCCGTCCACACTGATCATGACGCGGAGCTTGGCATCGAAATCGCGGACGCGGGTGAGGTCTTTTTCGAGAGTGGAAAGCTTGGAAGCCAGGCTGAGGAGCTGGCTCTTCTGTTCCTCCACGGTGCGGTCGGCGAGCTGCAGACGGCTCTGCACCAGGGTGTAGTCCGCGAAATAGCTCCAGAAGTGGATGTTTCCGGCAATGAGCGTCAGGACAAGGCCCAGCAGGGCAAAGAAGGACCACCCCCGGACATGGAGCTTCTTGCAGACGCCCTCGTTGTCCCTGAACACGACGATGTGGTATTTTTTCAGCAGCATAGAGCCCCGTAGTTCTGGTGTGCTGTTGCGCGGCAGCCCCCCCACAGGCGTCCGCTGCTCACTGTCCGGGCAAATACTAATCTAGTGATTTTCTAGACTATTTTCCGTCCTGGACAGTGGGCAGGATTCTTCAGCATATACTTTTGGTGGTTCTTTCTACCCCCGTGCGCGGGGCAAGTCAAGCGAGGTTTTCCTGACATTGTGGCCGGCCGGTCAGGTGTAACTCCGGCTGCCGCGCAGGCGTGCAGCCACTGCCGCAGCGCCCAGCAGCAGCACGAACAGGAGGTGCCCCCAATCGATGAGCATCACCGTCACCGGGTCGAAAAAGAGCTCCGGCAGGTTCTTGAGCACCCGCAGTACGCCGCTGCCCGCAATGGCGACGTAGAGCGCCACCCGGACCAGGCCCCAGAGGTTCAGCCGCTGCCCCGGCCGCCGGGTCCGCAGGTACAGCACCGCGACATAGCCCAGCAGGGCGAGGAACAGGGCCGCGAATCCGTAGTGCAGGGTGTGGGTCAGATAGAAGTCCGCGGTCCAGCCCAGGCCCGGGATGCTGCTCACGTAGTAGCGGCTGTAGATGGGCATCTGCCCGAAGCCGGTGAGGGCTAGCATGGCCACGCTCGCCACGAAGAGCGGCTTGTACCAGGCCGGGAGCAGGCTGCGCGCGGCAGAGGCGGCGGCAGGGGCGTGGCTAGTCATGGTCGTTGTGCTGCTCATGGTCGTCTCCCTTGTGTGTCAGGTCGCGGGCCGTGGTGAGCAGGGCCGCGCCGATACCGGCCAGGGGGCCCAGCAGCACCGCCCAGGTCAGGCTCTCGGCCTTGGCCATGCTGTTCTCCACGGGTTGCAGGTGGGGGCGCCCCGGGCCCTGCTCCACGGCCTGGTTCAGCAGGTCGAAGGGCACCGGTGAAACATAGAAGGTATTGGTGCCGCCGTTCTCCTGCTCGCCGTAGAGGAAGCCCCCGGTCTGCGCGGCGAGTTCCCGGGCCTCGGCCAGGATGGCCGAACGCGGCCCGATCTTCTGCACCTCCATGGGGCAGACCTCGATGCAGGCCGGGAGTTCCCCAGCCGCCACCCGAGCATGGCAGCGGGTGCACTTGTACATCACTCCGTTGCCAGCGTAGCTGGGCAGCAGCTCCAGGTACAGGCCCACTCCGGTCTGGCGCTGGGGAATCTGCCAGGGGCAGACCGCCTTGCACTTGCCCCCGCCGAGACAGATACTCTCGTTGATGCGCACGATGCCGTTGGCCTGCTTGTAGGCCGCGCCCCAGGGGCAGAGATTGGCGCAGGGCGGGTTCTGGCAGTGCAGGCAGCGGCGCGGGACGTGGACCTCGTGCCGCGTGCCGTCGTACTCCACCTCGGCGGACTGGATGTAGAGCCAGTTGTAGGGGGTCAGGCGGTCGTCCACGTCCTGGCGCTCGGACCAGTCCTCGGGCTTGGTGCGGCTCTGGGGGTGCATCACCGGGAGCGGTTTGACCACGTCCCTGGGGAACTCGTGGGCATTGGCCTCGCGGCAGGCCTGGACGCAGGCCCCGCAACCGATGCACTTGCTCAGATCCAGAAGGGTGGCCAGCTCTTCGGTCTGGCCGGGCGGGATGTCCGCGGCCTGGGCAGTGGCGGGCAGGGTGGCGGTGGCCGCCGCGCCCCCCATGAGGGTCAGCCCCTTGAGAAATCCGCGCCGGGACAGTTTTGAATCTTTGTGCTCAGACATCATGCAGCTCCTTGCGGCGGGGCGCCCTGGCAAAGGACGTGGCCCGCATCATGCGTGAGAACCTTGCCGGGGCTCTGAGGCAATGCGTCGCGAGGTCCCGGGGTCGTTGCTCGGGAGATAAAGGCAGCTTGAGTGCGTGTCAAGAAAAATGTTTTGCTGTCTTGAAATCAGTTGGAGGGGCCCACTGGGCTCAGCGAAAAGTGGAAAATATGAGCCGAGAATTCCCCGAATGTTTCAGCCTGTTGACTTCATGACAGCAAGACACTATGTAGGGTTAGTTTCAACCCGCAGCGCGAAAAGGAGTCACTTTCATGAATGGCTGGGTGTCGGTTCTCGTCCTGGTCGTGGTCTACATCCTGTTCGTCAGGGTGGTGTTGCCCAAACTGGGCGTCAAGGGCTGAGGCCCGGATCCCAAGGGCTGCAGTTGGCAGCCCCCGAAAGATGTTGACGCGAAACGGTCCACAGGGGAAAAGGGGCGCGACTGAGGACGCGGTGTCCCGGTCCGTGCGCCCCCTGCGCAAGGCAAGGGGCGGATGCAACCGTATGGCCCTGTTGCGCGAGGCGAGCATGCTGGATACGGCGTTTCTCGACAAGCTGGCGGACTATTTCGCTTCCGGTGATCTGAACTTCGACTTTGAACACGGAGACGAGGAGCGGCGTTACGCCATTCTCGAATTCCTGGAAAAACTCATGGACCTGGGGGAGCAGGCGGACGCCCTGGCCACGGAGCTGATCTTCAAGAAAGGGCTCCTGGAGCAACTGGCCGGGACCCAGACCCGGAAGTGATCCGGACGTTGCCGCTCCCCAAGGCAGGTCCCAGGGAGGGTGAACCCATGCCCATGTATGAATACGCCTGCGAGGCCTGTCACAAGGTCTTCGAGGAGCTGGTCTTCGGCAGTCCCGAGGCGGTGCCGTGCCCGAAGTGCGGCAGCCCGCGTACCAAGCGCCTGCTGTCCGCAAGCTGCGTGCGCGGCTCCGGCAAGGGTTTCGGTGGTGGGACGGACTTCGCGCCCAGCGCGCCCGCTTCGGGCTGCGGCGGGGGCGGTCGCTTCACCTGAGGCTAGCTTTCGGGCTCAGGTCCTGAGCCCCCCTTCCCGCCGCCGCGTAATCTGGCGGTGATACGCACAACGGATTGCAACGGCCCGGAGGGGCGCGGTTGGTGCATACCCCTGGAACAATCGGCGATCGTTTCAGGGCGAAAATGCTAGACCGCCCCGCGCCGGGCCGTTCTGCCGTGGCGCAGCCTCTCCACCGCTACCCGCACCAGCCAGACGCAGGTCCAGGCGGCGGCCAGGCTCAGCTCCGGTCGCAGGGGGATGTTGTAGCGCGGCCAAGGCGCGAAGATGGTATAGAGCAGGGTGAAGCCCAGCAGACAGCAGAATACGGGCAGCGGCGTGTTGCCCAGGGGGGCCAGGCGCAGCATGGCACGCCCCCGCGCGAAAACCACGAGCAATCCGCCCCCGGCGAGCAGCACCAGCACGGGGTGCAGGTGCCGCATGACCTCCCGGGCCTGGAACCAGGCCTCGGAGGTGTGGAACAGGGAGGTGGTGACCCCGTAGACGAACACGTCCCCCTGCCCCTGAATGATGCTCCACTGCCAGAGCAGCTGGGGCTTCTGCAGCAGGTACCAGCGGGCAAAGGTGCCGGGACGCTCCCGCACCCGCTCCCAGAGGATGCGGGTGAAATCGGACAAGGAGCGGCCAAAGGTCTGGTGCTCCGGATCCTCGTACATGATCACGGTTTCGCCCTGGGGCGTGGTGTGGGCGAAGTCGGGGTAGGCACCGTGGGTCAGGGTGGCCAGGGCGCGGTTGGCATTGGCGGGGGCTCCCGGCGGCAGCGAAACCGCATTGCGGATGCTCCAGCCCAGGGGGAAGAGCAGAAACACGGCCAGGCCCAGGGCCAGGATCCGGGGGCGCAGGGCCTGGGTCGGGAGCAGGCGCCCCCCGAGCCAGGCCAGCAAAAGCAGCCCGGGCCAGAAGGGCAGCGCGGTTTCGTTGACCAGGTAGCAGAGCCCCCAGGCGAGTCCGGCCAGACAGCAGAAGAACGCGCTACGTGGGCTGGGGCGGCCCAGGGCGGCGCAGCTGCAGACCAGGGCCAGGAGCAGGCAGAAGGCGAAGAGGGTCTCGGTGAGGATGTACCCAGTCATGGAGACCAGGTGGGGCGATGCCGCCACGAGCAGGGCCGCCAGCAGGGCCGGGACGCGGCCGAGGAAGAAACGCCCCAGGATGTATGTCAGCAGGATGCTCAGCACCCCCAGCAGGGCCTGGGCCTGATAGAGCAGGGGAAGCAGCCCTCTCTCGCCGCCCAGGGCATGGCAGAGCACGAGGAACAGGGGGTAGCCCGGGGAGCGGTAGGCATCGGGCAGGGGCGCCTGCGTATCCTGAGCCTTGGAGTAGACCCCGTGGCGGACCAGGTTGGCGGCATAGGCCACGTATTCCGCCGCGTCACCCTGGATGGGGCTGTGCACCTGGGTCTGCTCCAGGTACTGGATGCGGTAGGTCCAGCCAAAGGCCATGAGGCCGACCAGGGCCAGGGCCACGAGGACGTGGCGCAGCAGGGCAGTGCGCGGCGGCGCGGGGTTGTTCACGACCGGCTCCGAGAATGGCGGTGTAGTGGCGAGATCCGCATTGTTGTTTTCTTGCGATTTTCGGAAGCGCCCAGGGCGGCCCCTTGGACCCGTGCATCATGCTGCAAAGACCGGCCCCTGGCAAGGCAACGGTTTGACTTGCGCGGTCCGGAGATTGTACTCTGTCGGTTCACGGTTCAGCCGTACGGCTTGCCCTGGCTGGCCAGTGGCCCACCCCTTTACGCACGGAGCACCCATGTCCGAATCCGACGTGCAGCGCAGTCTCAAGGTCGCTGCGGCCATCGACGCCTTCATCACCCTGGACCTGTCCTGTCTGGGGGTGGGGCCGCGGCTCTTCACGGCCTTGCAGCGCCACCGCCCTGGCCTCATGTGTCTGGGCGCGGCCCAGTTCCTGAAGGAGCGTCTGCGCCCCGGCGAGGGGCTGGTCTGCATCGCCACGGGCTTTCCCATGGGCGGCGGCGTGCCCGAGACCGACGGTCCCGTGGGCGCGGCCATGTTGGCCCGGGCCCTGCACCAGGGGCTGGGGGTGCAGTCCGTGCTGGTCACGGACACGGGTTGGGAGGAGTCACTGCGCGCGGCCTGCATCGGAGCCGGGCTCTCGCCCCTGCCCTTGTCCGAGCAGGGGGTGGAGCGCATCCGCTACCTGCGCCCCGCCTACATTGCGTCGGTGCCGCGCGATGCCGCGGGCTGCGAGAGCACGTGCCTGCGCCTGCTGGATCTGAAGCCGGACCTGCTCATTGCCATCGAGCGCCCGGGCAAGAATCGCTGCGGCGTGTACCACGGCATGAACGGCCGCCCCCTGGCCGGTCACCTCTCCGACGTGGAGCGGTTGTTCGAACTGGGGCGCGAGCGGGGGCTGCCGGTGCTGGGCATCGGCGACGGCGGCAACGAGATCGGCATGGGCGTCATCGCGGAGGACCTGCCGGACTTCCTGCCCCAGGCCGCGGACTGCGGCTGCCCTTGTGGTGGGGGCACGGCCGCGGCCTTTGCCGCGGATTGCCTGGTGGTCTCCTGCGTCTCCAACTGGGGTGCGGCCGGGATCAACGCGGCCCTGGCCCTGTTGCTGGGCGACCTGGACATCCTGCAGGAACCCGAGCGGGAGCAGCGGGCCATCGAGCTCTGCGCCAACACGGGCGCGGTGGACGGGGTCAGCGTGTCGCCGGAGCCCTCGGTGGACGGCATCCCGGCGGTGGAGTGGTACGGCCTGTTGCGCAGCCTGCGCGGCATGGTACAGCGCGGGTTGGCCAAGGATCGCGACTGGCGGCGGCTGGTGCATGCCCCGGCCCCGACCTTTCCCGAAGGCTACGGCCTGGAGCCGCCCCCCCTGGGCGAGAAGTAGGGGCAGGGCCCTGGGCAAGACTGCAGCCCGGCTTCAGCCCGCCAGCTCCTCGTCGCGGCGGTCGCAGACCAGCATGTGCCCCGGCGCGTGGGTCACGGCAAAGGCCGCGCCGCTGTGGGTCACGGCCGAGAGGCCCGAGACCCCGCAGGCCCAGAACACCGGCAGCTCGTCGTCCTTGATGCGCACCGGGTCGCCGTAGTCGGGGCGGTCCAGGTACTTGATGCCCAGGGTTTCCGGGCGCCCCACGCAGATGGGCGCGCCGTGGACGCCGGGGTAGCGGGCCGTGGCCAGCACCGCCGCGCTCACCAGCCGGGCCGGGACCGGGCGCATACTCACCACCATGGGCCCGGAGAACATGCCGGCCGGGTGCAGGGGGAGGTTGGTGCGGTACATGGGCACGTTGCGCCCCTCTTCGAGGTGCCGCACCGGCACCCCGGCGGTCAGGAGCGCGGCCTCGAAGGTGAAGCTGCAGCCCAGGAGGAAGCTCACCAGGTCGGGGCGCCAGAAGGGGGCGAGGTCGGTCACTTCCCGGCTTGCGCCGTCCTGCAAAAGCACATATTTTGGGAAGTCCGTGCGCAGGTCGGAGCCCGGCGCCAGGTGCGCGGCCTCCACCCGCCCCGCTTCCACCACCTCCAGCAAGGGCAGGGGGCGCGGGTTGCGCTGACAGAGCAGCAGGAAATCCCAGGCCTGGCTCTGGGGCAGGATCACCAGGTTTACCTGGACGTGCCCCGGGCAGCATCCGGCCGTGGGGCCGGTGTGCAGGCCCTGGCGCACGGCCTGGCGGAAGGCGGCTGGGCTTGCGGTGGCCAGGGGCTGGGCGGGACGGTCTGCGGCGGAAGTCTGGGCGGGAACCTGGGCGGGAGTTTGTGCGTGAGCCTGGGCGGACATGGAAACCTCCTGAAGGGCATGACGGTGCGTGGAGCATGGTTGGCCTGAAGCGGACAAATGTCAAGGAGCGGGCATGTTGATCATTGGCGTGGATACGGGCGGCACCTTCACGGACCTCATTTATCGCGACAGCTCGGGCTGGCATGTGCACAAGCTGCTCTCCACCCCGGACAACCCGGCCCGGGCCGTGCTGGACGGGCTGGCGGCGGTCTCGGGCGCGGCCTTCGACGGCAGCGAGGCGCGGCGCATCGTGCACGGCTCCACGGTGGCCACCAACGCCATCCTGGAACGCAAGGGCGTGCCCACGGCCCTGGTCAGCACCCGGGGCTTCGAGGACGT
>CAZNSV010000003.1:0-3601 GCA_964575775.1 uncultured Desulfovibrionaceae bacterium | reverse complement strand
CGGCAGAACCGCTCCCGGCTCTATGACCTGGCCTTCCGGCGCGAGGCGCCCATCGTGCCCGAGGCCCTGCGCTTTGGCGTGGGGGGGCGCATCCTGAACACGGGGGAGGAGTACGCGCCCCTGGACGAGGAGGCGGCCCAGGAAGTGGCCCGGGCCATCCGGGAGAGCGGTGTGGAGTCCGTGGCCGTGTGCCTGCTCTTCTCCTTTGCCAACCCGGACCACGAGCGCCGTCTGGGCGAACTGCTGCGCCGGGAGACCGGGCTGCCCGTGTCCCTGTCCCACGAGATCGTGGCCGAGTTCCGGGAGTTCGAGCGCTGCTCCACCACGGTGGTCAACGCCTACGTCAGTCCCAAGATGCGGCGCTACCTGAGCTTTCTGCAGGAGCGGCTCGCGCCCCAGGATACCCTGCGCATCATGCAGTCCAACGGCGGCAGCATCTCCGCCGCAACGGCCATGCACGAGTCCGTGCGCACCATCCTCTCCGGTCCGGCCGGGGGCGTGGTGGGCGCCCTGGAGATCGGCCGCCTGGCCGGGTTCGACAAGTGCATCACCTTCGACATGGGCGGCACCTCCACCGACGTCTCCCTGCTGGACGGCGCCCTGTCCATGACCCTGGAGACCAGCATCTCCGGCTACCCCGTGAAGACGCCCATGCTGGACATCCACACCGTGGGCGCCGGGGGCGGGTCCATCGCCTGGCTGGACGCCGGGGGCGCCCTGGCCGTGGGGCCCGAGAGCGCCGGCGCCGATCCCGGCCCGGTCTGCTACGGCAAGGGCGAGCGCATCACCGTGACCGACGCCAACCTCTTTCTGGGGCGCCTGGTGCCCGAACATTTCCTCGGCGGCGCCATGCGCCTGCACACCGAGCGGCTGGAGGCCCCCATGGGGGCCCTGGCCAGGGACCTGGGGCTCACGCCGCAGGAGCTGGCCCAGGGTGTGCTGGACGTGGCCAACGCCACCATGGAGCGGGCCATCCGGCTGATCTCCGTGGAGCGCGGCTTCGACCCCCGGGAGTTCACCCTCTTCACCTTCGGCGGCGCGGGCGCCCTGCACGCCGCGGACCTGGCCCGGCTGCTGCACATGCCCCGGGTGCTGGTGCCCAGGAACCCCGGCATCCTCTCGGCCATCGGCATGCTGCTGGCCGACGTGATCAAGGACTACTCCCAGACCGTGATGCTCATGGCCCACGAGACCCACCCCCAGGAGCTGGCCGCGCATTTTTCACCCCTGGAACGCCGGGCCCGGGAGGAACTGGCGGCCGAGGGCGTGGACCCGGCCCGGGTGGTGCTGGAGCACGCCCTGGACATGCGCTACGAGGGGCAGTCCTTCGAGATCGTCACCCCCCTGGTACGCAAAAGTCAGGAGGGGCAGAGCGAGGCCTTCCACCAGCTGCACGAGCGGCTCTACGGCTACCGCAACCAGGCGCGCAAGGTGGAGATCGTCAACGTGCGGCTGCGGGCCCGGGGCCTGCCCGAGAAACCGGCCTTCGAGGCGCGCCCCTTGGGTGGCGAGACACCCCCGGCCGGGGCCCTGCTGGGGGAACGGCAGGTGCACTACAACGGCGCGGCCCTGCCCTCCAAGGTCTACCAACGCGAGCTGCTGGAGCCGGGCAACCGGCTGCAAGGGCCGGCCATCCTGGTGGAGTACTCCTCCACGGTCTGGGTGCCGCCCTTTGCCACGCTGCAGGTGGATGCCTGGGGCAACGTGATCATGGACATCGAGGCGCAGGGCTGAGTCCCGCCCCCCAGTCAAGGAGCGAACATGCAGGTCAATCCCATTCTGCTGCAGGTCTTCAAGAACCGTTTTTCGTCCATTGCCGAGGAGATGGGCATGGCCCTGATGCGCACGGGGTTCTCGCCCAACATCAAGGAGCGCCGCGATTTTTCCTGCGCGGTGTTCGACGGCGAGGGGCGCATGCTGGCCCAGGCCGCGCACATCCCCGTGCACCTGGGTTCCATGCCCCTGTCCGTGCAGGCCTGCATCGAGGCCGTGGATCTACGCGAGGGCGACATGGCCATCTGCAACGACCCCTTCAAAGGGGGCACGCACCTGCCGGATATCACCCTGGTGGCGCCGGTGTTCGCGCCGGGGGCGGACAAACCGGCCTTTCACGTGGCCAGCCGGGCGCACCACGCGGACGTGGGCGGCATGGCGGCGGGTTCCATGCCCCTGTCCAGCTCCCTGTTCCAGGAGGGCGTGATCATCCCGCCCCTGAAGTTCGTGGAGCGTGGGGTCATCGACGAGAAACTGCTGCGCTTTTTCCTGAACAACGTGCGCACGCCCCATGAGCGCGAGGGCGATTTCGCGGCCCAGGTCATGGCCAACGTCACGGGGGTGCGGCGCATGGGCGAGCTCATGGGCAAGTACGGCGAGCCCGAGGTCTCGCGCTATGCCGCGGCGCTGCTGGACTATGCCGAGGCCATGGCCCGCAACGCCATCCGCGCCCTGCCCGATGGGGAGTACCGCTTCGAGGACTACCTGGACGGCGACGGCCTGGAGGCGCGGGACATCCGCATTGCCGTTGCGATGCGCATTGCCGGGGACGAGGCCGAGCTGGACTTCTCGGGTTCGGCGGACCAGGTGCCGGGCAGCGTCAACGCCGTGCGCGCCATCACCCTCTCGGCGGTGCTCTACGCCTTCCGGTGCCTGGTGGCCGAGGACATCCCGGCCAATGCGGGTTGCTTGCGCCCCTTGCATGTGATCACCCGCCACGGCAGCATCGTGGATGCCAAGTTCCCGTCCGCAGTGGCCGGGGGCAACGTGGAGACCTCCCAGCGCATCGTGGACGTGGTCCTGGGCGCCCTGGCCCAGGCCCTGCCGGAGCGCATCCCGGCAGCGGGGCAGGGCACCATGAACAACGTGACCGTGGGCGGCTGGGACCCGCGCAAGGAGCGGGCCTTCGCCTACTACGAGACCCTGGCCGGGGGCATGGGCGCCTCGCCCAGGCAGGACGGCGAGAGCGCCGTGCACAGCCACATGACCAACACCCTGAACACGCCCGTGGAGGCCCTGGAATACGCCTTCCCCTTCCTGGTCACGGAGTACTCCATCCGCCGCAACACCGGCGGGGCCGGGTTGCACCGAGGGGGCGACGGGCTGGTGCGCGAGATCCTGCTCCAGGCCGAGGCCGAGGCCACGGTGCTCTCGGAGCGGCGGGTGCGCGGCCCCTACGGCCTGCAGGGCGGGCGCCCGGGCACGCCGGGGCGCAACGTGGTGCTGCGCCAGGGCGAACCCCAGGCGCTGCCCGGCAAGTTCAACACCCGCCTGCTGCCCGGGGACGTGCTGCGCATCGAGACGCCCGGGGGCGGTGGCTGGGGGCACGCACCGGAAGAATGACCCTACCTGCGCCTGCAACACCCTGAAAAATGAAAGAACCGGACCGCCGCCGCGGTCCGGTTCTCTTTGTTACGGGGTCAGGGCCAAGCCGCGGGGCGGGACTAACCGCCGAGCAGCTGCATGGCCATTCTGGGCAGGGAGTTGGCCTGGGCCAGCATGGCCACGGCGGCCTGGGTCAGGATCTGCTGGAGCACGAACTCGGTCATCTCCAGGGAGACGTCCACGTCCGAGATCCGCGACTCGGCGGCCTGCAGGTTCTCGGCCT
>CAZNSV010000002.1:14899-26882 GCA_964575775.1 uncultured Desulfovibrionaceae bacterium | reverse complement strand
GCAGGGCGGCGCCCAGGGCCAGCCAGGCAGCCAGACCGTAAGCCCCGATCAGGGCCACGGCCTGCACGTTCATGGGCTGGTAGGCGAAGGCCGAGGCCAGACCCAGCCAGGGGAAGCCCGTGAACAGCCAGCCCCGCACCCACTCCAGGGCCCCCCACAGCAACCCGGCCAGCAGGGCCTGCAGCAGCCAGGGCAGCCGTCGGTGGGTCAGGGAGAGTACCCAGACGTAGAGCCCGGTGTAGAGCCCCAGGGCCAGACCCAGCAGGATGGGGCAGGGCACGGCCAGAATCCAGGGCAGATAGGCGTAGTCGTGCACCGGCAGGGCCAGCCAGTAGAGGCAGGCGGCAAAGGCGGCGCCTCCGGTCAGAAAGCCGAGCCGAAAGGCTCGGCCCGGAGCGGACGCCCTGGCGGCCAGCAGGGTGAGACAGGCCGGAAAGAGCAACACCGCAGGGGGTAGATGCAGCAGCGGGTTGGGAAATCCCAGCCAGGCGCCCAGTACCGCCAGCAACATCAGGGGCAGGTGCGCAAAACGGGAAGCCGTTGCCGGGCTGGACACGCCCCTACTCCTGGTCTTGCATGGCTTGGCGCACCGGATGGATGAGAATCCAGCGAATCTGTTTGGGATCCGCTTCCTTGATCACAAAACGGTGGCCGGAGAGGGAAAAGTTTTCGCCCACCGTGGGGACGCGCCCTGCCAGCTCGCAGAGGTAGCCGCCCACGGTTTCCACCTGGTCGGAGTCGAGTTTCAGTTCCATGTACGCTTCCAGGTCCGCGAGGGGGGTGCGGCCGGAAACGAGGATCTCGTCGTTCTCCAGCACCTTGATGTCCGCGGGGCGCGGGGTGTCGTACTCGTCCTCGATCTCGCCCACGATTTCTTCAAGTACATCTTCAAGGGTCACCAGGCCCGAGGTGCCGCCGTACTCGTCCAGGGCAATGGCCATGTGGATCTTGCGGGCCTTGAACTCCTGCAGCAGGTCGCGCACGTTCTTGGTTTCCGGGATGTAGAAGGTCTTGCGCATGATTTGTGTGATGTCGCGCTTCCCGGGTTCGTTTTCCAGCAGGGCCTTGAGCAGGTCCTTGGCATGGACGATGCCCACGATGTTGTCCTTGTTGTCCCGGAAGATGGGCAGACGGGAGTGGCCCGACTCGATGAGCAGGCGGGCGATGTCTTCCAGGTCGTCGTCCACTTCGGCGCAAACGATGTCAGGCCGGGGGATGATGATGTCCTCCACACGCTTGCGGCCCAATCTGAGCACGTTGAGCAGCATGGCCACTTCTTCAGGCTTGAGCTCACCGTCTTCCTGGGCCTCGCGGATGGCCTCCTCGATGGGCTGGTCGTGCCGACCGCCGAAGATCTTGCTGAAAAAGGGCCAGATGCGACTCTCTGATGGTTCGTCCAACGCTGCTCCTCCTTGGCTTGTCAACTGGACGCTGTGGTTGCTGCAGCTGCACGGAAAAAACGCAAACCCTCCGCACGACACCGGGTGCCTGCGGAGCGGACTTGCCGGGGGCTCCACCCCAGGCGCTTATACAATGCCTTTGTCCCTGTAAAGCTCCAAATGCCGTTTCATGACCCACCCCCCCAACAGTTCAACACCATCCTCCTCCACCGGAGTCCACTTGATGCTCAGTTCATTGCCCTCTTCGTCCTGTTTGCTCAAGCGTCCCGAGGCCATGAACTGCGCGCCGTACTCCACATCCCGGCTCTCGAAGTCCTCGAACACGTGCTGGATGCGGCACTGCAGCCAGAAGCGGCGCTTGCGGGCCACCTCCGGATCATAGAGGTCCAGCATCAGGTACAGGTTGTTGGCGATGCCCAGTTCCGTGCCCAGGGTCTTGATGGCGGAGCGGGTGAGCAACAGACGCAGTCCCCCAGCGGAAATATCCTGAACAGACAGCGGGTTGGCTGCCTTGCCCGGCTGCAGCATCAGTTTGGGGCGCCCCCACTTCTTCACGTTTTCCGGCATGGGCTGCCCCTTGTCCAACCAGAGGGCGCAACCCAGCAAATACTGGGGGGGTGGCTCCAGACGCAGAAAGGCCCGCTTCTGCTGCAACTCGATCTTGTCCGGATAGGCGATGAGCAGACTGCTCACATTGTCGGGCAGCCGCTTGATGCCCACGATGGGGCCGGTGAAGCGGTAAAATATCTGGTTTTTCTTCGGGCCTCTGAGGCTGAAGAAGAACTCCGCGGTCTTTTCCATCCAGCGCTTGGTGGCCTGCACGTCCCGTCCGATCTCGAAGCTCAGGCTCGCGTCGTCGAAATCGATCAGGGAGCACACCGCCACGGGGCGCGCATAGTCCGAGGGCAGGAACTTCATCTCGAACTTGCTGCGCTGGTCCAGGGCCTGTTGCAGAATCCTGCGGATTTCCGGCTTCTTCACGATCCAGTGGGCAGGAATGTCCCGGTTGCGCAGCCGGGCCCGGATCTCGTTGAAGGCCCGCCCCAGGAGATACAGCACCGCCACTAGCCCGAAGACCAGGAGCAGGGCATTGATGATGTCCCAATCGATGCCCACGGTCCGAAAGGAGCCTTTGACCCCTTCGAGAAAGCCTCGGTCGTAGTTGGCCGAAAAGACGTGCCGGTAGAGCGTGTCCATAATCGTTCGCAGGAAATCCGGAGGTGCCGTTCAGATCGAGGCCCGCATCGTGAAGTGCCCAGTTTCGTTCATGATGCAGGTTCCGTGCCGTGCATGGAACGCGGAGACGGCCGAGATGCGGGGACCATGCTCCGGCCCCCCCCAGTAGCCTTCGATGTGATTCTTGTACAAAACTGCCGGACAATGCAAGAAAAAGCCTGAGCTACAACAACCCCTTTTTCTTCAGGGCCACTTCGAGACAGGCCAGGGCCGCAGGGGTGACGCCCGAAATACGCCCCGCCTGGCCCAGCGTGGCAGGCCGGATTCGCGTCAACTTTTCCACCACCTCCCGGGTCAGGCCCGCCACTGTGGCATAGTCCAGGTCCAAAGGCAGGGGCGTTCCCTCCAGGCCACGGCTCTGCTCCACCCGTTTGGCTTCCCGCTCCAGATAGCCCGCATACTTGCAGCTCGTCTGCGCTTCTTCCAGCACGTCGTCGGCCCGCTCGGCCAGCTCCGACCACAAGGGCAGCAGATCCCGGATCTCCAGGGCAGGGCGCCGCAGCAGCTCCGCCAGGGTGCAGGCCCGGTCGGGCAGCCGCTCTCCCAGGGGCGTCAGGATCCCGGCCAACAGGTCGTCCGGTTTGGCCCGCCGACCATCCAGTCCGGCCAGCACCTCGGCCACGCCCCTGTTCTTGATCTGGAAGAGCTCCCATTGTTCCGCGTCCACCAGCCCCAGCTCTCGCCCCACCGGGGTCAGGCGGCTGTCGGCATTGTCCTCGCGCAGCAACAGACGGTACTCGGCCCGCGAAGTGAACATGCGATAGGGCTCCCGGGTCCCCTTGGTCACCAGATCGTCCACCAGCACGCCCATGTAGGCCTGCTCCCGCCCCAGCACGAACGGGGGGCGGCCGCTCAGGGCGCAATAGACGTTGCAGGCCGCCCAGAGGCCCTGGGCAGCGGCTTCCTCGTAGCCCGAGGTGCCGTTGATCTGCCCCGCGCAGTACAAACCCTGCACGGCCTTGGTTTCCAGGGTGGGGCACAGCTGTGTCGGATAGACGAAATCGTACTCGATGGCATAGCCCGGCCGCAGGATCTGGGCCCGCTCCAGGCCCGGGATGGTGGCCAGCATGGCTTTTTGCACGTCCAGGGGCAGGCTGGTGGGGATCCCGTTGGGATAGACCTCCGGGCTGTGCAACCCTTCCGGCTCCACGAAGATCTGATGCCGGTCCTTTTCCGGAAACCGTGCCACCTTGTCCTCGATGGAGGGGCAGTAGCGCGCGCCCACCCCCTGGATCACCCCCGTGAACATGGGCGAGCGGTCGAACCCTTGACGGATGGCCGCGTGGGTGCGCTCGTTGGTGTAGGTCACGTAGCAGGAGACCTGGGGCTGTTGGATGCCACCCCTGGACGGGGTCCGGAAGCTGAAAGGGGGGGGCGGGGAGTCGCCGGGCTGCTCTTCCAGCACCGAAAAGTCGATGCTGTCCTTGAGCAGGCGGGGCGTGGTGCCGGTCTTCAGGCGCCCCAGCTCGATGCCGACGGATCGCAGGGCCGCGGAAACGCCCAGGCTGGGGGGATCGCCCAGGCGCCCCCCAGGGAAGTTCTCCAGCCCCACGTGGATGCAGCCCTGGAGAAAGGTGCCGGTGGTCAGGAGCACGGCCCGGGCCGCAAAGCGCTCCTGCAGGGTGGTGAGCACACCGTGCACGCGCCCCTCGCGGAGGTCGAGCCCGGCCACGGTGTCCTGGCGCACCCAGAGGCGAGGCTGGGCAAAGATGTCCCGCTGCACCACCCGCAAATAGAGTTCACGGTCGATCTGGGCCCGGGTGGCGCGCACGGCCGGCCCCTTGCGGGTGTTCAGGCGGCGGAACTGGATCCCGGCCTGATCGGCCCAGAGCCCCATCATGCCGCCCAGGGCGTCGATCTCGCGCACCAGGTGCCCCTTGGCCAGGCCGCCGATGGCCGGATTGCAGGAGAGGTGCCCGATGCGGTCCAGGTTGATGGTCAGGAGCAGGGTATCCAGGCCGAGCCTGGCCGCGGCCACCGCAGCCTCGCACCCGGCGTGCCCGGCGCCGACCACGATGAGATCGAAGCAGGCGGGAGGGGGCGGTTTCATGCGGACTCCTGCTCCGGCAGCCGAGCATCGGACGCCTCCTTGTCCCAGTGCGGCACCGAACAGGCCGCTGGGCGCGATCCGGGTTCAGACCCGCGCATGGAGCGCATGGGCCAGGACCTGGGCATCCTTGATCTGGTCGGAGATCAGCGAATACTCGTTGGGCTGGTGCGCGTTGTGCACACAGGTGGACCAGACCACGGCCGGGAAGCCCTTGCGCCGCAGAAAGGCCGCCACCGTGCCCCCACCGATCCCCATGGGGCGGGGATTGGTGCCGTAGACCGCGCGGATGCCCTGCTGCAGGCGGCGCACCACTTCGCTGTCCGGGGCCGTGGGCGGGGCGGCCACGGCATACTGCACCTTCTCGTACTCCATCCGGGTGCCGGTGGCGTCGGCCACCTTGCGCCCCAACTCCTGGATGCGGGCATAGACCGCGGCCACGTCGTAGTGGGGGAGGATGCGGCAGTCCAGATAGAAGACGTCCTTGCCCGGGACGGTGTTCACGTTGGGGACGTTGGCTTCCTTCTTGGTGGGCTCGAAGGTGGAGACGGGCGGGTCGAAGAGCCCGTCCTGGTCGTTGAATTCGTTGTACAGGGTCTCCAGGGCCACGATGAACTTGGCCGCGGCGCGCAGGGTGTTGCACCCGGCGGCGGGGGTGGAGGCATGGCACTGCTTGCCCAGCACCGTGATCTTGACCCAGAGCATGGATTTTTCGGCCACTTCCAGCAGGGTGGAGTCCTTGGACCCGAAGTCCGGCACCACAAAGATGTCATTGTGGCCGAAGAGGTCAGGGCGCTGCTCCAGCACGTAGTCCAGGCCGAAGCCGCTGCCGCTTTCCTCGTCCGCCACGAAGAGCAGGCCGATGTTCATGGGCGGGACGCAGCCCTGGTCCACGTACCCCCGGGCCAGCAGAATGCCCGAGACGATGCCCTGATGGTTGTCCTCCACGCCGCGCCCCGTGAGCTTGTCGCCGTCCACCTGGAGCACCCAGGGGTCGGAGTTCCAGAGCCGCAGGTCGCCAGGGGGCACCACGTCCGTGTGCCCGATGATCCAGAAGGTGCGGGAGCTGTCCTCGCCCGGCAGCACGCTGACCAGATTGGGCCGGTAGCCGCAGAGCACCCTGGGGTCCGGGGCGTTGATCCACTCGGGCTCCGGGAGCCCGTGTTCACTCAGGTATTCGGCCAGGTAGCGGGCCTTGTGGAGCTCGCCGTCCGTGGGGCCTTCGCTGTTCTCGGGACCCAGGGCCGGAATGGCCACCATGCGCTCCTGCAGTTGGATGACGACGTCGCGTGAGGCGCCGATGCGGTCGAGTACAGCTTCAAGCACGGGTGTCATGACGGGGGCTCCTTGATTCAGGGGCGGAAAGGTGGCCTGCACCGTCGCCGACTGGCGTGGTGGCGCAATGAAAGTACCCGCACGTCGGGAGGGCGCACTATCACCCTCCCGACGTGCGGGAAAATATCCGACGGACAGCTGGTGAACCGAAGACCCGGACAGGCGGCCGCAACTCTCGAGGGGGCACGGCCCGGTCCGCAGCGCGACGGGACTAGCGACCCTTGGCGGCGCGCTTGGAGGCCTTGAGGGGGTTGATCTTGACCTTGCCGCCCTTGTCGATCTCGGCGCGAACGTGGGTGGCGAAGTTGCAGACGCCCAGGTGCCACTTCTTTTCAGGGGCGGGGAAGCTGCCGCAATACTTGCCGCCGTCGTGCTCCTTGATCCGGCCGCAGCCTTCGCACTTGTCGATGATCTGCTGGCAGAGCACGCCGTTGACGAAGACGTCGTTGCCCTGGGCCGTAATGCCCATGGTCACTTCCTTGGCTTGGGAAAACATAGGGGTCCTCCTATGGAATTGTTCCGCGGTGCTGCAGAGATGTTTTTCGAAACAAAAAAAATGGCACAGAGTCAACAATGATGTCAAGGGACAATTTGCCCCAAGGTGTGGCGCAACTGCTCCAGCAGGGCGTGGGCAGCGTTCACGGCCTGGTTGTCCAAGCCCGGCAGCAACTCCGCGATGATGGCGGCCTCCAGATTCTCTGACTGGGTCAATGCCGCGTGTCCGCTTGGGCTCAGGCCCGCCAGGCGGGAACGCTTGTGCCGTGGGTTGGGCGCGAAGCAAAGCATGCCCTGCGCCGCCAGTTCATTGCATACTCCCTGAACGAACTGGCGTGACAGCCTCAACCGCGCGGCAATGTCCGGCACTGTTGCCGGGCCGGACTCCGCCAGCACGGAGGCCACGCGTTTGTGCGGGGTACGCAGGCCGGACCGCTCATGCACCTGATCCATGGCCCGGGCCAGGAGCGCCTGCAGGGCGAACACCTCCCGGAACAGCGCGTGCAGTGCCCGGCCGTCAGCGGTTTTGGGGTGCTGGTACTCCGATTGGGTCATGCTCCCTCTGGTGGGCCCTGCCAGGGCGCGCTACAGCCAGCGGCGCACCTGCCGACAATAGGCTACGTAGGCTTCGCCGAAGGTGCGACGCAGGTAGGCCTCTTCCCGGGGCACCACGAAAAAATTCAAATACAAGCCAAACGGCAAGACCGCAAGCAGCATCCACGCGCTGCCCGCCGCCAACCCCACGCCCAGCAGCAGCCCGACCATGCCCGTGTACATGGGATTGCGGCTGTATCGGTAGGCTCCCTGACAAACAAGCCGTGTTGCGGGGCGGTTGGTGCGCACATCCACCCCCAGGCGCCCAAAGAGCCCATGTCCTTGCATCATGAAACGCCAGGCAACCCCGGCCAGCAGCAAGCCGGGAAACAAGTGCCAGAAGAACGGCACGGGCAGCTGCCAGGGTCGCAGGAGCTCCAGTCCGCCGCCACCCACGAGACACAGAAAGAATATCAAAGGGGGCATGACCACCACATTCGGGGAATCCGCGGTTACAGGCCTGGTTACAGTGTGCGCGTCCATCGTCTCTCCTCTGGTTGGGGTTGCCAATGCCCGGACTCTATACTTTGACAATCTGCATGTCAACATGACAGCTATGTTGTCATCATTTATACTTCCCGTTCGCATCACTGGAAGTGCGCGCCCCTCTTGCACCCGGGCCGGGCCGGGCGTATGCTGCCGCCATGAGTACTCTGGACCTCTGCAACAGCACCCATGGTTTCCTGCGCCTGGCCTGCATCGTGCCCGAGCTGCGCCTGGCCGAGCCGGCCTTCAACGCCGCGAAAATCCTCCAGGCCCTGGAGGACGCCGCAGGGCAGGGGGCGCAACTCGCCGTGCTGCCCGAGCTGTGCCTCACGGGCTACAGCTGTCAGGACCTCTTTTTCCAGCCGCTGTTGCAGGAGGCAGCGTTGCAGGCCCTGGGCGATTTGGCCAAGCGCAGCGCCCAACTCCCCCTGGCCTTTCTGGTCGGCCTGCCCCTGGACGTACAGGGGCGGCTCTACAACTGCGCGGCCTTTGTCCAGGGGGGGCGCGTGCACGGCCTGGTGCCCAAGACCTACCTGCCCAACGGCGGCGAGTTCTACGAGCAGCGCTGGTTCCGCTCCGCCCGGGATCTGACGCTGTTCTCCGTGCCCCTGTTGGGCCAGGACACCCCCATTGGCGCGGGCTTGCTGTTTCAGGCCGCGACCATGCCCCTCTGCCGGGTGGGGGTGGAGCTCTGCGAGGACCTCTGGGCGGTCCAGCCTCCCAGTGGAGCCCAGGCCCTGGCCGGGGCCACGGTGCTGTGCAACCTCTCGGCCAGCAACGAGTTGCTGGGCAAGGCTGCCTACCGCCTCGATCTGGTGCGGCAGCAGTCCGGGCGCTGTCTGGCGGCCTACGCCTATTGCTCCGCCGGTCCCTGGGAATCCACCACGGATATCGTCTACTCCGGGCAGGCCCTCATTGCCGAGAACGGCGTGCTGCTGGCCGCGAGCGAACGCTTCAGCTTCAGCACCCAGTTGCTGCTCACGGATGTGGACCTGCAGCGGCTGCAGCATCACCGCCAGGAGAATTCGGCCTTTGGGCAGGCTCCGGTGCGGGACTTCCGGGTGCTGGAGTTCCACCTGCCCCTCCCGGCAGGCAACACCGAACTGCTGACCACGGTGCCGCCGCAGCCCTTCGTGCCCGCGGACCTCACCCGGCGGGCCGAGCACTGCGAGGAAATCTTCTCCATCCAGGCCACGGCCCTGGCCCGGCGGCTGCTCCACACGGGGGCGGGAATCCGGCGGCTGCTGCTGGGGGTCTCGGGCGGACTGGACTCCACCCTGGCCCTGCTGGTCTGTTGCCGGGCCTGCGACCTGCTGCAACGCCCCCGCTCCCAGGTGCTCTGCGTGGGCATGCCCGGCTTCGGGACCTCGGAGCGCACCCGGGGCAACGCGGCCAAGCTGGCCGCCATGCTGGGGGCCGATTTCCGGGAGATCCCCATCCAGGAAGCGGTGGCCCTGCATTTTCAGGACATCGGCCACGATCCGGCCTGCCACGACCTGACCTTCGAGAATGCCCAGGCCCGGGAGCGCACCCAGCTGCTCATGGACCTGGCCAACAAGGAGCAGGGGTTGGTGGTGGGCACCGGCGATCTGTCCGAGGCGGCCCTGGGCTGGTGCACCTTCAACGGCGACCACATGTCCATGTACCACGTCAATGCCGGGGTGCCCAAGACCATGGTGCGCTACGTCATCACCTGGTGCGCCGAGGAGCTGTTCAAGGACGAGGCAGCCCGGGTGCTGCGCGACATCGTGGACACGCCCATCTCGCCGGAGCTCTTGCCGCCCGAGGATTGCGCTGGGGGCATGCAGGACACCGAAGCCGTGATCGGCCCCTACGAACTGCATGATTTCTTCCTGTTCCACGTGCTGCGCACCGGCGCCCCCCCCAGGAAAGTGCTCTTCCTGGCCCGACAGGCCTTTGGGGAGCGCTACGACCACGAGACCCTGCTGCGCTGGTTGCGGGTCTTCTACCGCCGCTTCTTCATGCAGCAGTTCAAGCGCTCGAGCATGCCCGACGGCCCCAAGGTGGGCACGGTGGCGCTGTCGCCGCGTGGGGACTGGCGCATGCCCAGCGATGCCGTCCAGGCCCTCTGGCTGCGTGAGTTGGAGCCCCTTGAAGAGGGGGGCGGGGGCGTTTGAGTCAGCCCGTGCGCCCCTCTTTGTGTCGGTAGAAGTGTACCTGCACGGGGTGGCGGGTGACCAGCCCCTCGCTCATGATCAGGTCCAGGAATTCGAGGAAGGGCGTGAGTTTTTCCGGCGTGTCGATGATTTCCACCACCACGGGCAGGTCTTCCGACAGCCGCAGGATCTTGGCGGTGCGCACCCGGCTGTTGGCACCGTAGCCGCTGACCCCGCGCAGCACCGTGGCCCCGGCCAGGCCGCGACGACGGGCCTCCTCCACAATGAGTTCGAAGACCAACTGCCCCTGCTTTCGGGTGTCCTCGCCTGTGTAGATGCGTAGACATTCAGCGTTAGTGGGGAGTTGCATGGCGGCCTCCGTTCATCAGGACCAGATTGTTAGGGTCAGTTGCAGCGTGGCCTGGCAACACTGAAGAGTGAGGGCGAGAGCCTAGACGGCACGCCCCAACGCCAATCCAGCGAGGAGCAAGGCCAGCCCCAGGACGACCTGTCCGGCCAGGTTGAGCAGGGCGGAGAGCCACTGCCCGTGCTGCATGAGAGTCACGCTCTCGAAGGCATACGTGGAAAAGGTGGTGAAGGAGCCCATGAAGCCCGTGAGCACCACGGTGCGGAACTGCGCGCCCAAGCGGTACTCCAGCAGCCCCCAGACGAATCCGAAGAGGAAGCAGCCGAGGATGTTCACCACGAAGGTGCCCAGGGGGAACCCCCCCCAGGCCAGCCGTTGCACCAGTCCGGCCAGGCCGTAGCGGCTCAGGGCGCCCAGGGCTCCGGCGCATCCCAGGAAGAAGAGTTTTTGCATGGGGAATCGCTGGGGGGAGCTCGAAGCACCGCCCCCGGCATTGGACTCAGACCGGACGGCCCGGAGTGTAGAGGGGGTGGAAGGCCAGGCCGCACCAGCCCTTGGCCTCGCCCTGGGCCTCGGGCTCCCGGCGCCACATCATGCACATGCTGCCCTGGCAAAAGCGCATTTTGTCGTCCTTGGTGGTCAGCAAGGGGCAGTACTTGAACTTGGCTTCGCTTTCGGCCAGCAGCATGGAGGACCTCCCGGGCTCTGCGTTGGTCTGGAATGCGGGGGCACTGTACCGCCAAGCCCACGTGGGGGCAAGGGGCTTTGGCGACGGCCTCAGAGCTCGTCGATGCTCAGGCCCACCCGGTCCAGCAGTTCCACCAGGTGTTGCAGCTCGCCAGGCGCCGGGGGGCGACCACTGCGCCGCAGGGCGTGCAGCACGTCCTCCAGGGCCTTGGCAGCGGCCTCGATGGCCCCGAAGTGCAGCAGGTTGGCCGTGGCTTTGAGGGAATGGGCGGAGCGGAACAGCTCGTGGACCACGGCCGCGGGATCGTGGTTCTGCCCGTGCTGCAGCAGGTCCAGGCCGTGTTCCAGCTCGGCCAGGCGGTCGTAGGCCTCCTCCTTGAAGGTGGCCAGGACCTCGGGGTCTTTGTCCAATGCGTTCATGCCGTGGTGGTTCCTGCGCGGCGTTCGGGATTTTCCAGCAGGCCGATGGCGATTTCGGCCATGTGCGGCATGTCCGGCTTGCTGATCTGCGCGTCCGCCCGCACGGACTCGCCCTTATGCAGCACCTCGTCGTAGATCAGCGAGGAGTAGAGGATCACGGGCAGGGCCGAGAGGGTGGGGTCGTTCTTGATGCTCCGGGTGAGGCTGTAGCCGTCGATGCGCGGCATCTCGATGTCCACCACCACGATGTCCAGGAAGTCGCTCACCGGCCGGTCGTCGGCCTCGGCCTGCTGCTTGACCTCCTGGAGATACTTCTGCGCCTCCTCGCCGTTGTTGCGGATCACGAGCTTGAAGCCCGCCTCTTCCAGGAGTTTCTTCAGCATCAGGCGGATGGTGGCGGAGTCGTCGGCCACCAGGGCGGTGTAGGCGCGGGAGGCCTTCACCGTGGTGTGCCCCTTGACCAGAATGGTCTCGGGGTTCAGCTCGGCCATGAGGCTCTCCATATCCAGGAGCTGGAGGAAGTGGTCCTCGAGCAGGACCATGCCCACGATGATGCCCCGGGCCGCGTTTTCCAGGTAGCGATCAGGCGGCTCCACCTGGTGCCAGCCCAGGCGGTGGATGTCCGTGACCCCGGAGACCAGCAGGCCGGTGACGGTGTGGCTGAATTCGGTGATGATCACCACCTCGTGGCGGTTGGGCGCGCGCTGGAAGCGCAGCATCACGGAGAGATCCAGCACCGGGACCATTTTGCCCCGCACGGAGATGAGGCCCAGAAAGGCCTCGTTACTGGCGGACTCGG
>CAZNSV010000002.1:0-14812 GCA_964575775.1 uncultured Desulfovibrionaceae bacterium | reverse complement strand
CGCTGCAGACCTGGGTCCTCGATGACCTGCATGACCTTGGCCACGTTGATGCCGAAGTAGCGGCGCTCCACCGGCGCGGCGTCGTGCTCGCGCTGGTTGATGAAAAGCTCCAGCACTTCGAATTCGTTGGTGCCGGTTTCGAGCAGAATCTCTTTGCTCTGGACTTGCATGCCGTTCCCCCTCGCCCTGAAGTTCCCAGGGCTGCAACGCTCCTTGTGGTCCTGGCAGCAAACTAGCAGTTGCCGGAGAAAAAGACCAGTACCCAGGCCCTGGTGCAAACATCCACGCCCCTGCCGGGAGTTGAAGTCGCACTTGAAGTCCCACTTGAAGTCGCGCATTGACAGAGTCGGGCGGCCTGGGGAATCATGGTGGCGTCGTCACGTCGCAGCACTCTCCAAGACAAAGGAGCCGCGTATGCCTTCCACCTCCCAACCGCCCGCCCTGCTGCTCGACAGCCTGGAACTGTTGTCCCTGCTCTTTGCCGGTCCCGGCAAGGACTGCGTGCCCCTGGTGACGGAGGAGCTTCCGGCCTTTAACCTTGACCTGGAGCGGGCCGCCCCCGGGTTACCGCCTCGGCTGTGCAAGGCCCTGCGGGGTGTGGTCACGGCCTGGACCGCCCTGCCCGCCGGGAGCTCGCCGGAGAGCTGGTGCGCCGAGCTGGAAAGCGCCTGCGTGGCCCTGTTCGTGAACACCCGTGGGGGGGCGGCCGCGCCGCCCTATGCCTCGGTCTACGAGCCGTAGAGCAGGGGCATGAAGGGCGCGGCCTATCTGGCCATGCAGCAACGTTTGCGGGAACAGGGGCTGGAGCCCGACGCGGCCGGGGAGCCGGCGGACCATCTCAGCGTGCAGCTGGAGTATCTGCGCCACGTGCTGGCCCAAGGAGAGACAGGGGAGGTTCGGGAGTTGGCCGCGGAGATGCTGGACTGGACCGGGCGGTTCCTGGCCGCCCTGGAGCGGGGGCGCCCCAGCCCGCCTTTTGCCCGGGCCGGGGACGCGCTCACCGCAGTGTTGGCCTATCTGGCCGAGTCGGGGGGCGAGGCGTCCGAGGCCCCGCCTTCATCGCACCACTCCTGATACCCGGCGGGGTAGCGCAGGCTGTTGGTGTAACCGAGACGCGCTGCCCAGCGCGCCGCAAAGTTGCTGCGCACTCACCTGAAGCTGCGGCAGTAGAAGACCACCGGGCGGGCCTTGTCCGGTCCCAGAACCTCCAGCAGTCGGGCCTTCTTGACCTCGGTCAGCCGGAAGGAGTCGCCCATGTCGAACTCCAGGGACACCGCGCCGGGGATGTGCCCCTGCCGGTATTCGTAGTCGGCCCTGGTGTCGATGATCAGGGGCGGGTTCTCGCTGGCCACCATCCCCAGCAAGGTCTGGGTGTCCACGATCCCATAGTGCCCTTGCCGGGCCTGGAGTTCGGCATCCTGCCACCAGAGCTGGTGCGAGGCGCCGGACGCCGGGCCCGCGACCAGGCAGAAGAACAGGAGGAGCAAAGGGGCACAGCCACGGCTGCTGGGTCGGAGGAGACTGGTCTGCATGGCTGCGCCCCTTTGCATTGGAGGGTGGTAGGTCAATGGCTTATTTCTTGTGCGGCGTGACCTTGAGGCTGCCGTCGGCGGCAAACTCGATCTCCGCGTCCACGAAATAGACTTCCTTGAGGTCAGGGCGCTTGTCCAGCAGCATGTAGAAGGCCTCGCCGGAGCGGGCGCCGGTGGTGCAGACAAAGACGATGGGCTTGTCACCCTTGAGCTCGCCCAACTGGGCCTCCAGCTTGTCCACAGGCAGGTTCACGGCGCCGGGCACGTGCCCCTTGCTGAATTCGTCCGGGTCACGCACGTCGATGAGCTGGATGGAGTCGGGCTTCTCGGCCAGAATCTTCTGGAATTCGGCCGGGTCGATGAAACCGTCCGGGCCTTCCTTGTCCAGGGCCACCGCGCCGCCCGCGCCCACCTTCTGCTCCCAGCCGGGATAGCCGCTCTCGTTGATGACGATGTTGGTGTAGCCCAGGGCCCGGGCCTTGTCCGCGGACTTGTGGGACAGCACGCAGTTGAAGCCGCCGCAGTAGAAGATGAGCAGGGTGCCCTTGTCGGCGGGCAGCAGGCCCTGGAAGTCCGCGAACTGGGTGTCGGAGATGCTGATGGCCGAAGGGATGTGCCCCTCGAGGAACTTGTTGTGGGGGCGCGAGTCCACCAGCAGATAAGGCTGCTTGCCCTCGGCCAGCAGACCGCGCACGTACTCGGTCTCCACGCCCAGGGTGTAGCCCTGCTTGCGCCAGTCGGGCTCGCCCGCGGCATAGACCTTCACGTGCTTGTAGCCCAGCTTCTCGGCCTCGAAGGCGGCCTTGTGGGAGAGCTTGCAGTGGTAGCCGCCGCAGTAGAAGATGAGCAGGGCGTCCTTGTTGGCGGGCAGAAACTCCGCGATGTTGTCCAGCTTGGAGGGGGGGAGGTTGTAGGCCGTGGGGACGTAGCCATGGACGTACTTGGCCTCGTAGGGGCGCGCGTCAAAGATGTAGACGTTCTCGGAGCGCGGTACCACGATGTGCTGCTTCACGAACTCGGCATCCACCTCGTTGGGGTACCACCACTCGGGCAGGGGATCGGGCCGCACAAAGGCGGCGGCCTCGTCCTCGGCGGCCAGGGCCGAGGGCTGCAGGGGCGCCGCCAGCAGCAGCCCCAGGAATACCATGACCATCAATCCGAACAATTGTTTGCAACGCATGACCGACCTCTCTTGGCAAAATGTGGGGGATGTGAGCCGTGGGGGAGTCTTGAAAGCGCCCCCACGGCCTGTGGCCTGTGTCACTCCTGAGGCTCGTTTTTCACCGCGTGATACCAAAGCTCGTGATGGTGCCGGGCGTAGCTCTCGGGCACGCTGCCCGTGAACATGGACTTGAAGGCCGGACGCTCTTCCGGGGCAATGGCGGCCATGTAGATGTGGACCAGCAGCCCCACGAAGACCAGGGCCGCGCAGACGAAGTGCAGGAACACGGACCACTGCACCAGGCCCACGTATTCCTCGCCCAGGCTGGTCTGGGAGAGCAGCATGATCACACCCGTGACCACCAGGCCGATGCCGCCCAGCACCGCGGCCTGGGCAAAGCCCTTCTGCCCCATGTTGTAGAAGCCCTGGGGCGGCAGGCCCGGCTGCAGACCGAACTTCTTCAGCCCGGCGTCGCCAAGCAGCATGTGCAGGGGCTTCTTGAGCATCCAGGCCAGGTCCCGGGCCGGGTTGACGCTGAAGACTTCCTTGAGGAAGAACACGGCGCCCTTGGCGTTGAAGATGAGGTAGAGCACGAACCCGGCCACCCAGAGCAGGCCCACGGCCTCGTGCACCAGCAGGAGGTTGGCCCCCCCGCCGAACAGACCGCGCATCAGGTCCGGCCACCATTGCCACAGAGGCGCCAGGTTCTCGTTCTTGATGAGCCCCATGCCGGTGAAGAACAGGGTGACCCAGCAGAACAGGTTGAACCAGTGGATGAAGATATCCCAGCCGTTGTGTCGCTTGAATTGGCGTTCCATGGTCTAGCCCTCCTGGTCCTTGTGGGCGTGCTCCTCTTCCTTGACGGGCAGGAGGTACTGCCGCGCGGCCAGACCGGCGAGCCCCAGGGCCGTGAGACCGGCCAGGATCTTGAAGGCCGGACCGGCCGCGTCCACCAGCAGGCTCATGGGCGTGGGCATGCGGGCCTCCACCGGCCAATCCAGGGGCTGGGTGCCGCCCAGATAGTACATGTGGGGCTTGGTGTCCGAGGCGGCGTGCACCACCCGCACCACGCGGTCCTTGTTCTCGGCCAGGAGCACGGCGGCCTCGCTGGTTGGGTCGTTGATGTCGCCGAAGACCCTGGCCTTGGTGGGGCAGGTGTCCACGCAGGCGGGCGGGAGGCCGTTGGCCTGCCGTTCCGGGCAGTAGTTACACTTGTCCGCCACGCGCAGCTCCGGATGCCGGTAGCGCGCCCCGTAGGGGCAGGCCGGGATGCAGTTGCCGCAGCCGATGCACAGGGCCCGGTCGATCTGCACCGTGCCGTCGGTCTGGTCCTTGTAGGTGGCGCCCGTGGGGCACGCCGCCACGCAGGTGGGTTCCTCGCAGTGCATGCAGGCCCCGGGCTGGAAGTGCTGACGGGTCCGGCTGCCCTGGCCGAAGTCGGGGCGGCTCTGCTTGACCCAGTTGCGCCAGTGCCCCTCCGGGACCCGGTTGGCCACCTTGCAGGCCATCATGCAGGCCCGGCAGTCGATGCAGCGGGAGGAATCGATGATCATGGCGAGCTGCGTGCTCATGCGCCCTCCTTGCCGTCGGCGCGGCTCACGGTGACGAAGGTCTCGTGCAGCACCGCGTTGCCGCAGATGGCGTCGTACTTGCTTTCGAGAATGGCGGAGATGGACAGGCCGTTGTCGTGGACCAGGCTCAGCCCCTTGGATATGGCTCCGTACCCGGTGAGGGTGTAGACCGTGTCCTCGCGGATGGCCTCGGTGACCTCGGCCCGCAACACCCCTTCGCCCACGGAGCTCGTGACCCGCACCCGCTCCCCGTCCCGGATGCCCAGCTGGGCGGCCGGAGTGGGGTGGATCCAGAGGGTGTTGCTGCGGGTGAACTGATGCAGCAGGGCGTTGTTCTGGGTGCTGGAGTGGGTGTGCAGGGCGTCGCGCCCCACCACCATGCGGAAGCTGCCTGCCTTGGGCTTTTCCGGCGCCGTGTACACGGGCAGGGGATCCAGGCCCATCTGGGCGTAGCGCTGGTTGAAGAGCTCGATCTTCTTGCTCAGGGTCTTGTAGATCTGCCCCTCGTAGATGCCGTAGACCTTGCTGGGGTTGTAGTACACGCCGTCGCGGGCCAGGGCCTCGTGGGCGTCGGGCAGGTCTTCCAGCTGCTTGTTGCGGTATTCCTCGATGGTGAAGTCGAAGTGCTCGCCCAGGTCCAGACGCTTGGCCAGCTCCTTGCAGACTTCAAAGACCGGGCGTGCTTCGTACATGGACGGGACTACGGGATCGCGCTGCACCACGCAGGCGCAGGCCGAGGAGCCCTGCAGGCCCGAGGCCGGGTCCTGGCGCTCCAGGTAGGTCTGCCCCGGCAGGACCAGGTCCGCCAGCCAGGCGGAATCGGTCATCATGATGTCCATGCACATGACGAACTCCATGGCCTCGAACATGGCCATGGTCTTGGCGCGGTCCGGGGCCGTGCCCATGGGATTGGTCTTGTAGAAGAACCAGCCCTTGACCGGATAGGGCTCGCCACTGAGCACGGCGTCGCGCATGATCACGAAGGAGCCTTCCTCCTCGATGAGCATGGGCACGCGGCCCGAGTCGGCCCGCTCGAAGGGGTTGTCGTCATACCAGGGGGCATGGTGCGGCACGCCCGCCTTGAGCCCCACCTGGCGCGCGCCCAGCAAGCCGCCGGGGCGGTCCCAGTTGCCCAACAGAGCGTTGACGATGGCGAAGCTGCGCCGGATCTGGGACGAGTCGGAATAGTCCGAGCTGCGCCGACCGGGGTAGACCATGGCCCGGGGGGCCTGGGCCGCCATCTCCCGGGCGATGCGCGCGATGTCCTCGGCCGGGATGCCGCATTCGCCCTCGGCCCAGGTGGGGGTGTACTTGCGCACGTGCTCTCGCAGCTCGTCGATGCCGAAAGTCTTCTCGGCCACGAACGCCTTGTCGTAGAGCTCCTCGAAGATCAGCACGTGCATCAGGGCCAGCATGAAGGCCATATCCGTGCCGGGGGCGATGGCATGCCACTCGTGGGCCAGGGCCGCGGTTTTGGTGAAGCGCGGATCCAGCACCACCAGCTTGCAGCCACCCTGCATGGCGGTCATGAGGTCCATGCTGTCCGGGGTCACCAGGGCCTCGAAGCGGTTGGCTCCGGCCATGACCACGTACTTGGTGTTGAGCACGTCCGGGAAGGGCACCTCGCCGTAGGTGTCGAGGAAGGCCCGGTTGTTGCTGAGCAGACACAGGGATTCGTGGCTGGTGATGTTGAAGGAGCCGTAGATTTCCGCCAGGCGGTGGACAAAGACGGACTGCATGTCCGCCCCCGCAGTGAAAAGCGTGCCGCAACGGGTGTACTTCTCGCCGAGTTCCATGAGCTTTTCGGCCGCGATGTCCATGGCCTCGTCCCAGGAGATGCGCTGCCACTTGCCTTCGCCCCGCTTACCGGTGCGCAGCAGGGGGTGCTTGAGCCGGTCCGGGGAGTAGAGCTGGTCGATACCGGCGTTGCCTCTGGCGCAGAGCATGCCACGGGACTTGGTGAACTTGAGGTTGGGGTCGAGCTTCCTGACCACGTCGCCCTCAACGAGCGCCACCAGGCCGCACTTGTTGAAGCACATGTCACAGACAGAATAGTGTGATTTCCAGGTGGGCATGGGCTCCCGGCCCGCGGCTCCGGCCCCTTGCGGGGCCGGGAAGACCGGGGCCACGGCGGCCGCTGCCGCGACCGCACCGGCAGCCTTGAGAAAGCCGCGCCTGGAGAATCGTCTGGCGCTCAGGTCGTGCATCGCTGTCTCCTGTGAGGTTCGGTTCGCGAACTCAGCTGCACTTGGCCGGAGTGGGGGAATCCTGCGCAAAGTCGTGCATGTAGGTGAAGATGTCCTTGCGATCCTCGTCGCTCAGCTCCTTCCAGTCCCCGGAGCACTTGATCTCCTGCCACTTGGCGTAGAGCTCGTTCCACTGGGCCTGGGGCTTGTCCGAGGGGCTCATGTCCGCGGCCGCGCCGCCTTCCACGTGGCAGGAGCGGCAGTGCTTGCGAAAGAGATACTTGCCCTTGCGCTGATTGCCGCCGGGGGATTCGGCCAGGGCCAGGCCGATGAGGGATACCACCATGGTTGCCGCGACCATCAGAACGATCAGCTTCCTTGCCATTGTCTCCTCCTTGGTGTGTGCAGCCGGGCTGCGGTTTGGTCCGGGTCCGGGCCGAGGTTCGGCCTCTTGTTGTTTTCCATGTACCCATCCGGGGTATGGGTGTCAAGAGAAATTGACACGGCACGGTCAAAAAAGTTGACAAGTCCTGATTTGGTCGCATTCCTGTAAGGTTTGTGTGCCGAAAATCCCAAGCCAAGACAGTGTATAACTCCTGCCCCAAAGAGGCGTCGTGAATTATTAATCCACAAAAACATATGGTTATGAGAATGTGTACCGGGTAGTGGTACAAATGGAGCACTGCCCCTCGTCCCTTGGGACGTATGACGGCAACGATACGGTTCACAGGTAGCCAGGGCATGGAAATGTTCGGCGGCCAGTGGCGGAGCAGCGGCCGGTGGTTGTTTCCAGCAAAAATAATAGGTAAATCAACCTGCCTGAATACCCCCTCCCGGCAAAGGGTAATGCTTCACGCAGGTTGCCGCTCTCGCCACCGACGGTTGCCTCCCAGGGAGACCCGGGTGTACAAGCGCATGCAACACCATTGCCGCCCTGCCCCAAGAAGGGGGGCGCCAACGCATCCCGCCCCTTCAGGAGGCCCGCCATGAAGACCTGCTCCCGCCTGTGCTCCCGGGTTTCCCTCGCAATCCTCTGCCTGCTCGGCCTCTGGACAGCGCCCGCAACCGCCGGGCAGGCCCTGGACCTGCTGCTCCTGCACATCAACGACCATCACGCGCACTTGCTCCCGGAAACCTTCGCCCATGACGTGAGCGGGCTGGGGCTGGCCGCGCCTCCGGAAGGGGGGACGGTGCAGGTGCCCTATGGGGGCTTTCCGGCCCTCACCACCCTGGTCAACGACCTGGCCTCCCAGGCCGCCGCCGAGGGCACCCCCGTGCTCAAGCTCCACGCCGGGGACGCCTCCACCGGTACCCTGTTCTCCACCTTGTTCAAGGGGCAAGCCGACGCCGCCCTGATGAACCAGATCTGTTTCGATGCCTTTGTCCTGGGCAACCACGAATTCGACACCGGAGACGCGGGGCTGGCCCTGTTCCTGGACGCCCTGGCCGAGGGGGAATGCGGGACTCCGGTCTTGGGGGCCAACGTGCTCCCGGGTCCGGAGTCACCGGTCAAGGGTCGCGTCGCGCCGTATGTGATCCTGGAACGCGGCGGGCAACAGCTGGCCGTGGTGGGTATCCTGGTGGCGGACAAGACCAGGCGCTCCTCCCGGCCCGACCCGGGCACGCAGTTCCTGGACGAATACGAGACGGCCCAGCGGACCATCGACGCCCTGAGCGCCCAGGGCCTCGACAAGATCATCCTGTTGACCCACTACGGCTACGCCAACGACCTGCAGCTGGCCGCCCGGCTGCGCGGGGTGGACGTCATCGTGGGGGGCGATTCCCACACCCTACTGGGCAGGCCCGAACTGGCGGACCTGGGCCTGGCCCCCGGAGGGCCGTACCCCACCCTGGCCCGCAACGCGGACGGGGATACGGTCTGCGTGGTGCAGGCCTGGGAGTATGGGCACCTGTTGGGCGCCCTGCAGGTGCGGTTCGATGCCGAGGGCCGGGTGCAAGGCTGCGCGGGCAGCCCGGTATTGCCGCTCCTCGCCGGACCCTTCACCCATGTCCGGGACAAGCAGGAGCAGGTCCTGGACGAGGCGGATGCGGAGCTGGTGCGCCGCAGCCTGGCGGAGCTACCCGAAGTGCGTTTCGTCGCGCCGGATCCGGCGGCCCAGGCCACCCTGGACGGGTTTGCCGCCGAGGTGGAGCAGCGCAAGGCCACCGTCATCGGCCAGGTGGGCGAGAAGCTCTGCCTGGCACGCATCCCCGGGGACACGCGGGGCGCGCCCCTCTGCACTCCCGAGGAAACGGCGCGGCACGGGTCGGACATTGCCGGGCTCGTGGCCAAGGCCTTCCTGCGGGCCGAGCCCACGGCGGACGTGGCCATCCAGAACGGGGGCGGGGTGCGGGCCAACGTGCCCCCTGGTCCGTTCACCATTGCCGACGCCTACACCCTGCTGCCCTTCCGGAACTCCATGGTGGTGCTGACCATGAGCGGCGCGGAGCTGCTGGCGGTGCTGGAGGACTCCCTGGCCAACTTCATGGACCTGGGGGGCTCCAGCGGCTCCTACCCGTATGCGGCGGGGCTGCGCTTTTCGGTGGACCTCACCCAGCCCAGGGGCGCACGCATCGGCCAAGTGGAGGTGAACTCCGGCCTGAAAGGGGAGTGGGGGGCCCTGGAACCAGCTGCCACCTACCGGGTGGTGACCAGCGACTTTCTCGCGGCTGGGCAGGACGGCTACACGACCTTCGAGGCCGTGCAGGCGGATGGCCGCGCCCTGCCGACCTACACCGAGTACGCCCAGGCCTTTGTGGACTACGTGAGCGCCCTGACTGCGGCGGGGCACTCCCTGGAAAAACTGCCCCCGGACGAGTACAGCACCCGGGAATTCGTGGGGGCGGCCAAGGGGGAGTGAGGGGCGGATCAGCCCTTCTGCCAGTACCTGGCCTCGCTCACGGCCTGGAGCAGGCCGGGCACGTCCCCGGGCGAGAACTCGCCGATGCTGCCGATGCGGAACGTGTCCGCCCCCGTGACCTTGCCGGGGTAGATGACGTAGCCCTGGGCCTTGAGGCAGGTGTAGAAGGCAGCGAAGTCGTAGTCCGGGTGCTGTGGGTCGAGGAAGGAAGTGATGATGGGCGAGTGCAGCGCCTCGGGCAGCAAGGGTGTGAAGCCCAACGCACGCATGCCCGCCACCAGCAGGCGCTGGTTCTCGCTGTAGCGTCCGTACCGGGCAGCCACGCCGCCTTCGGCCTCCAGTTCCAGCAGGGCTTGGGCAAAGGCCCGCACCACGTGGGTGGGCGAGGTGAAGCGCCACTTGCCCCCTTTGTGCTCCATTTCCAGCCACTGGTCGTAGGCGTCCAGGGACAGGGAGCGGGCGCGCCCCAGCAGGGCCTCCATGGCCTCGCACCGGGCCAGGATGAACCCGAAGCCGGGCACGCCCTGGATGCATTTGTTGGCGCTGGAAATCAGGAAATCCGCCCCCAGATCGTGCATGTCCAGGGGGATGCCCCCGAAGCTGGACATGGCGTCCACGATGAACACGCGCCCGGCCGCCTGGACAATGCGCCCCAACTCCTGCACGGGGTTGAGCATGCCGGTGGTGGTTTCGCAATGCACCACGGCCACGTGGCTGAGGGTCGGGTCGGAACCCAGGGCCCTGCGCAGCTCCTCGGGATCGGGTGGGGCGGTTTCTCCACTGTCGAGTACTGCCACGGGAATCTGCAGCCGCCGGGCGATGACGGCCATGCGCTGGCCATAGTGCCCGTTGGCCAGGACCAGGAGCTTGCCGTCCCGGGGCAGGGCCGTGCCGATGCAGGCTTCCACGGCAAAGGTGCCGCTGCCCTGTATGAGCACGCAGGTGTAGCCCGGCTGGCTGGAGGCCATTACACAGAGCCTGGCGCGGATTTCCTGGACCAGGGCGTTGTATTCGGCGTCCCAGGTGCACCAGTCCCGGAACATGGCGGCCTTGACGCCTTTGGACGTGGACAGGGGGCCGGGGGTCAGCAGGAAATAGGGGTTGTCCGGCAGGAGTTTGGGGTCCATGCGAATCCTTTGCGGCGGGTTCACGCCGTGCAGGCGTACAGGGTTCGTTCAAGGATTGAGACGGCCTGGGACAGGTCCGTTTCCGCGATGTTCAACGGGGGCGTCAGTGTCAGGATGTTGCCGTGGCTGGTCTTGAAGGAGAGGCCCCGTTCGAGGCAACCGTAGAGCACGGCCTCGGCCAGGTCGCAATCCGGCTCCCTGCTCCGGGGATCCGTCACCAGCTCCACGGCCAGGGCCAGCCCCAGGCCTCGGACATCGCCCAGGTGTTGCTTCAGGCGGGCTTGCGTTCCGAGCCCCTGGAGCCGGGTGAGCACCTGGGCGCCCAGCAGAGCCGACCGCTCCACCAGCTGCTCCTCGTCCAGGACCCGCAACACCTCCAGGGCCACGGCACTGCCCAGGGGCGATTTCTCGTGGGTGTAATGCCCCAGGGCGCGGTCAGGCGCACAGTCCAGGTCCGAGCGGGCCAGCAGGGCGGCCATGGGCAGCAGACCGCCCCCAAGCCCCTTGCCCAGGACCAGCAGATCCGGCGCGGCGCCCCAATGTTCGTTGGCGAAGAGCCGCCCCGTGCGCCCCAGGCAGACAGCGGTTTCATCGAAAATGAGCAGGGCGCCGTGTTTGTCGCACAGGCGGCGGACCTCGGACCAGAACCCCGGCGGCGGCAGATGCACGGCGGTACAGCGCAGCGGTTCGGCGAGCACGGCGCCGATATCGCCCTCGTGCTCCATGACGTATTCCATGAACCCCACGCAGGCCAGACCGCAGCGGCTGCAGTCTCCGTCCGGGCGCAGACGGCAGCGGTAGGGTTCGGGCGGTGGCACGTGCACCGCTCCGGGCAGGAGCGGACCGGCGCCGGAGCGGAAGAGGGCCTCGCCCCCAACGGAAATGCAGTCCAGGGAGGCGCCGTGAAAGGAATCCCAGAAGGAAAGGGTCTTGAACCGCCCCGTGGCGTGTCGGGCCAGTTTCAGGGCCAGGCCCACGGCCGTGGTGCCCGAAGGGGTGAAGAGTGCCTTGCCCAGGTCGCCCCCACAGTTGAACGAGGCGCGTTGCGTCAGCTCCCGGGCGAGATCGACGGCTGCCTGGTTGGCATAGCGGCGGGGGCAGAAGGCCAGACTGTGCAGTTGCGTTTCCAGGGCCTGTACGATCCTCGGGTGGGCATGCCCCAATTGGTGGACGCTGTTGCCGTGAAAATCCAGGTAGCGGCGTCCGTCCAGGTCCTGCAGCCAGGAACCCCGAGCCTGGTCCAGGGCGTTGAGACAGGGCGTGGACAGGGACTGGCGCAGGAAATAACGTTCATCGGCGGCCAGCAGGTCCTGGGTGGCCTGCCCCAACCGCTCTTTCCAGCGCGCGCGGCGGGGGGTGTGGTTCACGTCCCCCTCGGCCGGGGGCAACTCGGTCAATAGAGCGGACACAAAGGCAGCTCCCCGCGCAGCAGACGTTCCTCCAGGGCATCTACCACCGGCAGCAGGTCGGCCACCGAACCGATGACATAGTGGGCGCCCGCGTCCTTGAACCGACGGCCGATGTCCTGCAGGCGGGACTGCAGTTCCTCCCGTGGCAAGGCCGCGGCGTCGGCAACGGACAAGCCCAGTTCGACCCCGCTGCGCGTAACCCCGACACACCACATGCCCGCGTTGAGCCCTTCGTGGATGTCGCTCACCGTATCCCCCACCTTGAGCATGGCGGCCATGGGGTAGGTCTCCAGAGCCAGGGCATTCTGGTAACACATCCAAGGGAAGGGGCGCCCGGCCGGGACATCCGTGCTGCAGGTCCAAAAATCCGGGGCGTAGCCCTGGCGCGCCGCGGCCGGGACCAGGACCTCCATCATGGAGCGGGTGTAGCCCGTGCAGGAACCGATGCCGATGCCGCGCCGCCGCAAGGCGGCCACCGTGTCCAGCAGACCTGGAATCGGGGTGGCGTGGTCTGCCACGGCCTCCACCATCATGGGCTCCAACAGGGCGTAGACGTGCTCCACCTCGGCCTCGCCAGGCGTGGTGCCCCATGCTTGGCGCCACTTGGCGACCATGCTTTCCAGAGCGAACATGCCCCGCACGTGATCGATCTTCTTGAGTCCCATGAAGGGGCGGATCTCCGCGGGCTCGGCCGCCACGCCCAGGGAAGCGAAGGCGCGGCGAAAGACTTCGAGAGGTCCCAGGCTGCCGTGATCCACGGCAGTGCCGGCCCAGTCCAGGACCACGGCCTGTACGGGGCCGTGGTAGGGTTCGTTATGGGTAAAAGGAATGGTCATGCGTTGGCTTCCTTGCAGTCAGCGGGTTGTCCAGGCCTGCGAACGACGACGCAGCCCCTTGGTGACCAGGGAGTAGAGGATGCGGACCAGAATGTTGGCGCCCACGATGAGCATGGACATGGCGCAGGCCGGGGCGATGTCTCCCGCGTCGTCCATGTTGGCCACGGCCACCGAGGCCAGGGTGGTGTGCGAGGAGTAGAGGAAGATCACGGCCGAAACCGTGGCCATGGCATTGACGAAGTAATACATGAAGATTTCCAACAGGGCCGGGAGACAGACCGGGGCCGTGACGCGAAAAAACGTCTTGTAGAAGGGCACGCCCAGGGATTCGGACACGGTTTCAAATTCCTTGTCCAGTTGCTTGAGGGCCGTGGTGGCCGTGAGAAAGCTCACGGTGTAGAAGTGCACGATGTTGGACAGCACCAGAATGGCCATGGTGGCGTACAGCCCATTGAAGGGGTTGGGGACATACAGACCGAACAAAACCCACCCCTGGGCGTTGAAGAAGAAGATGTAGGCCAGGCCGATCACCAATCCGGGCAGGGCCAGGGGGATGATGGACAGGAAATAGGCCGCGCCGCGCAGACTCTCCAGACCTCTGGTCTTTTCGATGAGATAGGCTCCGCTGAAGGTCACCAGGGTACCGATGAGCGCTGAGTAGAACGACATGCGCAAGGAGTTGTGGAAGGCCTGGTAGCCACCGCCCCCTGTGCCACGAAATGAATAGTGCCACAGCCCCAACTCCAGGTTGTAGGGCCAGATCTTGACCAGGGAGGCGAAGAGGGCGGTGGCGTAAAATCCGATGACGCACAGCACGACCAGTGTGCAGAACGCCAGGCAGCAACCGTCCAGCAACCACTGTGTTTTCGGGGTCAGGGGCACGGAGCGGGCCGCGATGAGCGCCGCCTGGCGCCGCTGGATGATGCGGTCCAGCACGAAGGCGATGCAGGTTGGGATCAAGAGCACCACGCTGACCACGGCGCCCATGACGAAGTTCTGCTGCCCAATGACCTGCTTGTAAATGTCCGTGGCCAGGATGTTGTAGGAACCGCCCACCACCTTGGGGGCCCCGAAATCCGTGAAGGCGAGCACGAAGCAGACGAACACCGCGCTCATGAGCCCGTATTTGATGGAGGGCAGGGTCACGGTGAAAAAGGTCCGCAACCGGGAGGCGCCAAGGGAGGCCGAGGCTTCGTAGAGCCGGGCGTCGGTCACGGACAGAGCCACGGTGAGGATGAGCATGGCCTGGGGAAAGGTATAGATCACCTCGGAGATGATGATCCCCGTGGCACCGTAGAGGCCGATATCCAGGCCGGGCAGGGCACCGAAAAAACCCCGGGTGATGAGCCCCTTGTTGCCGAAGAGATACACCAGGGCGATGCCGTTGAGCAGGGTGGGGGCGAAGATGGGCGTCAGAGCCAGCCCCTTGAACAAGCCCTTGCAGGGCATGCAGCTGCGCGTCAGGGCATAGGCGAAGACAAAACCCAGACTCACCGAGAAAAAAGTGGTCATCACGGCAACATACAGTGAGTTGCCCAGGGAGTTGGACAAAGCAGGGGTCTGGAAGTAACGGATGAAGTTGTCCAGCCCCACATACTGCCCCTGCTCGTTGAGCATGGCCTTGGAAAGCAGGGCGTAGAGCGGCAGGGCCACCGCGGCCAGGAGCCAGATGCAGAGCAGCAGAATGAGCAGGCGACGGACCCAGGTTTCCAGGTCCACGGTGGCCCACACCCCTTGCCGAGGTCCGGGCAGGGCGTTGTCCAGCGCCAGACCCGACATCAGTGCTGGACCTCCGCGGCCTTCCCGGCATAGACCCGCAAGCGTTCGGGGGGCAGCAGCAGATCCAGCAGGCTGTCCTCAGCCACGCCAAGGCGTCTGATCTTTTCAGTAGGGATCTCGGCCTCGATGCTGGCCTTTTCCCCGGGGCTCAGGCGCAGATCCATTTGCACCCGATACACGGCCCCTCGGTATTCCAGGCTGCGCACCTTGCCGCGCACGCTGTTGACGGCGCTCTTGTCCGCCCCCCCGGCGGGGTCGATGAGCACGTCTTCGGGGCGGATGGCCAGGGTGAGGGTGGCGCCATCGCCGTGCAGGCTGCCGTTGGTCAGACGCAGGCGCAAGCCACCCA
>CAZNSV010000001.1:0-27932 GCA_964575775.1 uncultured Desulfovibrionaceae bacterium | reverse complement strand
CGCCGAAACCCTGGTGCTCATGCATCAGGGGCGCGTCACCCGCTGCCTGGACTACTGGCAGGAGCGCCCCAACCATGCCTCGGCCTATGCCATGCTGGAGACCCTGCTGCAGGACACGGGCAGCGGGGGCTAGCTCTGGTCGCAGCAGCGCCCTTGCCGTGGGTGCGGGCGCCCTCGGCAGCTGCCGAGGGCCAGCTGGTTTTCGGCCCAGCGCAGGGTTTCGGGGGTGTCCAGGTCCAGCAGAATCATGGGGTCGGCCACCTCCAGCTCCCGGACCCGGCTGGGATCCTGGGCCGCTTCCAGGGCGAGGCAGCCTTCCAGCCCCCGTTCGCCGTCCCAGGCCAGGATCGCGGGAATCAAGTCCCGATGCAGCAGGGGCGGGTGCCCCCGCTCCCCCTGCCAGACGGGATGCAACTGCCGCAGCGCGCCACCGTTCCAGGCCGAGAGCAGGCTCGCCACCGTTGCCGGGCGCACCAGGGGCATGTCCACCGGCAGGAGGAAGAAGGCTTCGGCCTCAGCCCCCCAATCCGCCCAGGCCGCAACGCCAGCCCGGACCGAGCTGAACATGCCCTGCTGGAAAGCGGGATTGTGGATTTCCACCACTTCCAGGCGCTCCAGTTCGGGGCGCAGCAACGCGGCCTGGTGGCCGCTCACCACCCCGATCCGCGTCACCCCGGCTTGGCGGAAGAGTGTCACGCAGCGTTCGAGCAGCGTGATCCCGCCCAGGGGCAGCAGCGGCTTGAAGCCGCCCATGCGCGAGGACCATCCCGCCGCCAGGATCAGGGCTGCCGCGTTCATGACAGGGGTGCCCCTGCCCTGCGCGCGGCCCGGATCTGGATGACCTGGGCCAGGATGCTCACCGCGATTTCCGCTGGGGTTTGGGCGCCGATGTCCAGACCGATGGGGCAGTGCACCCGGGCCAGATCAACGTCCGTGAAGCCCTCCTGCCGCAGGGCGTGGTAGACCCCGGCCCGCTTGCTCAGGCTGCCGATCATGCCGATGTAGCCCGCCTGGGAGCGCAGGGCCTGCCCCAGCAGGCTCTTGTCGTGGCGGTGCCCCCTGGTGACCAGGATCACATGGCTGTCCTCGTCCAGGGGCTCGTCCAGCAGCGCGTCCAGGGTGCCCCTGCCGTCCAGCACGGGTGGCACCAGGACCCGCTCGGCCATGGGAAAGCGCCGGGCATTGGCAAATTCGGGGCGGTCGTCCAGCACCACCAGGCGCAGACCCAGCCGCGCCCCCATGTGGGCCAGCTCCAGGGAGATGTGCCCCCCGCCGCACAGGTAGAGCGTGGTGGGACGCACCACGGGTTCGACCAGGACCCGCGCCCCCAGGTGCTCCAGCAGGAAGGGGGCCTGGCTACGCCGGGCCTTGGTGGCCACGGTGTCCAGCAGCTCGTTGGGGGGCGTCCAGGCGCCGAGCACCTGCCGGGGTTCCTGGCCGTGCCCGGGCAGGACCAGGCAGCGGCCAAAGGGCGGGGCCTCCAGGCTTCCCGATGCCAGCAGCACCAGTCCGAACGCCCGGCCACGGGCCGTGGCCGGGTCTGCCAGGGCCTCGAACAAGGCGAGGTTCTCCTCGGTGGGCGCCACGGGTTCGCAGAGCACGTCCATGCGCCCCCCGCAGATCATGTCCATGCCCGCGCTGTCCTGGGGGCTCAGGTCGAAGTGCCGGAGCAGGGCCTGCCCCGTGTCCAGGGAGTCCAGGGTGTCCAGGGCCAGGGCCGTGGCCTTGCCCTCCACGGCGCCGCCGCCGATGCTGCCGTGCACGCTGCCGTCCCGGGTGACGAGCATCACGCTGCCCGCGCCGCGTGGCGAAGAACCGTCCTGGTTGACAACAGTGACGAGGGCGCAGGATTCCCCGCGCCGCAGACGTTCGATGGCCAGGTGCGCAATGGAGTTCATGTGGTGACACCTTCGGGCTGATGGGTCTTCACGAGGATGCGCGGCTTTGGGAGTGCCGCCGCTCCCTCACCCCGCGGCTGTGGATCGGAAGGGGGCACTGCCCCCCAAAGGGGGAAAAGCCGGGCCGGGCCAGAGGGTTTGACGCGACCAATGACGAGCTATCTCCCCGAAAAAGTGGCATTCCCTGGCCGCCAGTGGTTTGCCATGGGCTCAGCTATGGCCTTTTCCGGGCGATGTCCAGCAGAGATCCTTGGCGCAGAAAGTACTTAACTTTCCGCGCCAAACAGGAGTATCCTATTGTCCAACTGGCGAAACTTCCAGGGTGGCAGTCATGCACGATGCAGCTGAACAACAGCCGTCGTATCGGGGGGCGGTGACCGCGGTGCGCGGCAGCGTGGTGGATCTGCGCTTCGAGGACAAGCTCCCCCCTTTGCGCGCTCTGCTCACCGTGGGGCACGCCGTGCTGGAAGTGGCCGCTCATCTGGACGGCCAGACTCTGCGCGCCATTGCCCTCACGCCCACGGCCGGGCTCGCAAGGGGCGACGTCGTAGAGGCTTCGGGGGAGCCCCTGACCGCCCCCGTGGGCCAGGCGCTGCTGGGGCGCATGCTCAACGTCTTCGGCAGCACCATGGACGGGGGCGTGGCACCCTCCGACCTGCAGTGGCGGGAGGTGCACCGCCCCGCCATCCCGCTTGGGGAGCGGACCACGGCGGACGAGATCTTCCACACCGGCATCAAGGCCGTGTACCTGCTCGTGCCCCTGGAACGGGGCGGCAAGGCCGGACTCTTCGGCGGCGCCGGGGTGGGTAAGACCGTGGTCATCACCGAGCTGATCAACAACATGGTGGGTGCGCACAAGGGGGTCAGCATTTTCTGCGGCATCGGCGAGCGCTGCCGCGAGGGCGAAGAGCTGTACCGCGAGATGGGCGAAGCCGGTGTGCGCGACAACACCATCATGCTCTTCGGCCAGATGAACGAGCCCCCCGGCGCCCGTTTCCGGGTGGGGCACGCCGCCCTGACCATTGCCGAGTACTTTCGCGACGACCTCAAGCAGGACGTGCTCCTGCTCATCGACAACATCTTCCGCTTCATCCAGGCCGGAATGGAGCTTTCGGGCCTCATGGGACGCCTGCCCTCGCGCCTGGGCTACCAGCCCACCCTGGCCACGGAGTTGGCCGAGCTGCAGGAACGCATCGCCAGCACCAGGTCCGCGGCCATCACCTCCATCCAGGCGGTGTACGTCCCGGCCGACGACCTCACGGACCCGGCCGCCGCGCACACCTTCTCGCACCTTTCCGCCTCCATCGTGCTCTCGCGCAAGCGCGCCGGGCAGGGGTTCTACCCGGCCCTGGACCTGCTGCAGTCCAAGTCCATGATGCTCACGCCACGGGTGGTGGGGGCGCGGCACTACACCGTGGCCCAGGAGGTGCGCAAGACTCTGGCCCTGTACGAGGAGCTCAAGGACATCATCGCCATGCTGGGCATCGAGGAACTTTCCAGGGAGGACCGCAAGATCGTGTACCGGGCCCGCCGCCTGGAGCGCTTCCTCACCCAGCCCTTTGTGACGACCCGGCACTTCACGGGGCTGGAGGGGCGGGTGGTGAGCCTGGAACAGACCCTGACGGGCTGCGAGCGCATCCTCGACGACGCCTTCGCCCAGGTCCCGGAAAAGGCCCTGTACATGATCGGCGCCATCGACGAGGCCAGGGTGGAGCCCCGGCCAGCCGAGCCACCATCCTGAGGCCCCAAGGTACGCCCATGCAACTCACCATCGTGCTGCCCACGGAGATCTTTCTCGATACCGAAACCGGCAAGGTCAAGGCCGAGGGCGCCTCGGGCGCCTTCACCCTCCTGCCCAGACATGCCGACCTGGCCGTCTCCCTGCTGCCGGGGCTCTTCTCCTACACCACGCAGCAGGGCGAAGAGCTCTTCTTGGCCCTGGACAGGGGCCTGCTCGTGAAATGCGGCCCTGCCGTGCGCGTGGTCACCACAAACGCCGTGCGCGGGGAGCTCGGCCGCCTGGAGCTGGCCGTGCGGGAGATGCTGGAATCCCAGCACGAGCTGGAGCGCAAGTCCAGGACGGCAGTGGCCCGGCTCGAAGCCGATTTCGTGCGCCGCTTCGTGGGGTTCGGCCATGGTTGACCAGCAAGGCAAACACACCGGCAAGCCGAAGCGGGCCGAGCACCAGGGCGACAGCTTCCCCGCCGAAGTGGGCCTGCGGGAGCAGCGCAAGCTCCGCGCCCGGGCCAAGGGGGTCCAGGACGTCTGGTTCGGCCTGGGCACCTTCGGAGTGGTGGGCTGGTCCGTGGCCGTGCCCGTGGTGCTGGGCATCTTTCTGGGGCTGTGGATCGATCGCACCTGGCCCTCGCGCTACTCCTGGACCCTGATGCTGCTGCTGGCCGGGCTGCTGTGCGGGCTGGTCAACGCCTGGTTGTGGGTGGAGCGCCAACGGACCCGGATTCAAAAGGAGCGAGAACAGTGACCCCGACCACCCTGCTCCTCGCCACGGCCCTGGGTGCCGTGCTGGGTCTGCTGCATTTCGGCGGGCTCTGGCTCACGGTGCGCAGGCTGCCCGGGAGCAGGCACCCCCACCTGCTCTGGGCGGGCAGCCTGGCCCTGCGCCTGGCCCTGCTCTCGGCCTGTCTGGTGCCCGTGGCCCGAAGCGGCCTTGGGCCCCTGGCGGTCTGCCTGACCACGCTGCTGGCGGTCCGGCAGACCCTCACCCGCCGCCTGGCGCCGAGGCAGCAGGGCAGGGAAGGAGGCGGGATTCCATGAACATCACCCCGGACTGGATCGTCCTGGCCCGCCTGGGCCCCTTTGCCTTGAACGCCACCATCGTCTTCACCTGGCTGGTGATGCTCATTCTCGTGCTGGGTTCCTGGCTGGCCACCCGCAGGCTGCAGGAGCGGATCGACAAGAACACCCCACTCCCCATGCTGCAGAACGTGCTCGAGAGCGCGGTGTTTTTTCTGGAGGAGCAGTTGCGCGCCGTACTCAAGCGCGAGACGGACCGCTTCCTGCCCTTTCTCGGGACCTTCGGCCTGTTCATCGGGGTGTGCAACCTGCTGGCCGTGGTGCCGGGCTACCAGGCGCCCACGGCGTCGCTTTCCACCACCACGGCCCTGGCCCTGCTGGTCTTCGCGGCCGTGCCCTGGTGGGGCGTGCGCCATGCCGGGCTGTGGCGCTATCTCCGGAACTACGCCCAACCGACCATCCTGATGCTGCCCTTCACCATCATCGGGGAATTGAGCCGCACCCTGGCGCTTGCCGTGCGCTTGTTCGGCAACCTCATGAGCGGGCAGACCATCGGCGCCATTCTGTTGCTCATCGCCCCCCTGGTGGCGCCGGTGCTCATGAACCTCCTGGGCCTGCTCACAGGGGCGGTGCAGGCCTATATCTTCTTCATACTGGCGGCGGTGTATGTGGCGGCCGGTCTGGAGACGCATGACGGTCAACCACCACAACAGACAGGAGACTGATCATGGACAATCTCGGACTTGTGGCAGCGGCGTCCATCTTTGGCGCGGCCCTGAGCATCGGCCTGGGGGCCATCGGTCCCGCCCTGGGCGAGGGGCGGGCCGTGGCTCAGGCCCTGCAATCCATCGCCCAGCAGCCGGACGAGACGAACACCCTCACCCGCACCCTGTTCGTGGGCCTGGCCATGATCGAATCCACGGCGATCTACTGCTTCGTGGTCTCCATGATCCTGCTCTTCGCCAACCCCTTCTGGGACTATTTCGTCTCCCAGGCCGCAACCGGGGGCGGCTAGGCCGTGCTCATCGACTGGTTCACGGTGGCGGCCCAGGCCGTCAACTTCCTCCTGCTGGTCTGGCTGCTGCAACGCTTCCTGTACCAGCCCATCGTGCGCACCATGCGGCAGCGCCAGGAACGCATCGCCACGGACCTGGACCAGGCCGCCGAGGCCAGGGAGCAGGCCAGGATTGAACGCAGCCTGCTGGAGGAAGAACGCCGGAACATCCTCCAGGAGCGTGAACGCGTGCTGCGGGAGGCAGAGGACCAGGCCCGAACCTGGCGCGAGCTGGCCCTGGCCCGCGCCCGGGAGGAGGTGGCGGCCCAGCGCGCAGCCTGGCAGCGCTCCCTGCGCGCTGAGCAGCTGGCTTTCGCTGCCGACCTGCGGCTGCGCATCACCCAGACCGTGCTGCACATCAGCCGCGAAGCCCTGGCCGACCTGGCCGACGATTCCCTGGCGGAACGCCTGGTGGCCAAGCTGCTGCGCGAGATGCCCGAAAACGGCTACCCGGCTCCGGAATCAGCCCTGCTGCGCATGGGCTTCGAGCCCGGGGAGCCCCTGCAGGAGCAGCTGCGCCAGGCCCTGCAACAGCGCTGGGCCGGGTTGCGCGTGGTGGAATTCGAACGCGCCCCGGACCTGGGCTTCGGCCTGGAGTGCGTGTTCGGCAACCACAAGATCCAGTGGAACATTGACCACTACCTGGCCGAACTGGAAGACAGCGTCCTGACCGTATTTTCCCGGGAACAGAGTGCCTGGGGCGAGGGAGAGCCCGGTCCGGAAGAGAAACCCGTTGCCAATGGGGAGCGCCATGGGACCTGAACAGGAAACGGACCTCCAACAAAGCCAGGCCCGGCAGCTCCTGCAAGGGGCCCTGGAGCAGGCTGCCGGCACCCTCGAAGCTCAGGCCGAGGCCCAGAATCCGGCCCCCCGCAACGAGGAGGTGGGTCGGGTGAGCGCGGTGGGGCGTGGCGTGGCCCAGGTCCTGGGGCTGGATCGCGTGGGGAGCGAGGAGCTGGTCGTCATTCATGGCCGGGGGGCCAGGGGCGCGGTCAGTCACGGCCTGGCCCTGGACCTGCGGCAGGACAGCCTGGGAGTCGTGCTGCTCAGCGAGGCCCCGGGTTTGGAGGCGGGGGCCGAGGTGACCCGCAGCGGTCGCATCCTGGATGTGCCCGTGGGCGAGGGGCTGCTGGGCCGCGTGCTGGACCCCCTGGGCACGCCCCTGGACGGCAGGGGGCCCGTGCCCGGCGACGAACGGCTGCCCGTGTTCCGGCCCGCGCCGCCCATCATGCACCGCGCCCCCGTGCAGTCACCGCTGCAGACCGGGCTCAAGGTGGTGGACGCCATCCTGCCCATCGGGCGGGGGCAGCGCGAGCTGATCCTGGGCGACAGACAGACCGGCAAGACGGCCCTGGCCGTGGACGCCATCGTCAACCAGCGCCACAGCGGCGTGCTTTGCGTCTATTGCGCCATCGGCCAGCGGGGCTCCAGCGTGGCCAAGGTCATCGACGAGCTTCGCCGCAACCAGGCCCTCCCCTACACCGTGGTGGTGGCCGTGGGCGCCGACGCCCCCCCGGGCCTGCAGTACGTGGCGCCCTATGCGGCCACGTCCATGGCCGAGTCTTTCATGAGCCGGGGGCGGGACGTGCTGGTGGTCTACGACGATCTCACCAAGCACGCGGTGGCCTATCGGGAGCTGTCGCTGCTGCTGCGCCGCCCCCCAGGGCGCGAGGCCTTTCCGGGGGACATCTTCTACGTGCACTCCAGCCTGCTGGAGCGGGCCACGCACCTGCGCGCCGAGCAGGGCGGGGGCTCCCTCACGGCCCTGCCCATCATCGAGACCGAGGCCCAGAACCTCTCGGCCTACATCCCCACCAACTGCATCTCCATCACGGACGGCCAGATCTACCTTTCGCCCGAGCTGTTCCAGAAGGGCGTGCTCCCGGCCGTGGAGGTGGGGCGTTCGGTCTCCCGGGTGGGGGGCAAGGCCCAGCTGCCGGCCTACAGCGGCCTGGCCGGAGCGCTCCGGCTCGCAGCCGCGGAATTCGAGGAGCTGGAGACCTTCTCGCGCTTCGGCACCCGGCTGGACGAAGCCACCCGCGCCAACCTGGAGCACGGCCGCAGGGTCCTCGAGCTGCTCAAGCAGGAGCAGACCACGGCCTTGACCCCGGCCGAACAGGTCTTTGTGCTGGTGGCGGTGTCGCGGGGCCTGCTGGACCAGGTGCCCCTGGCCGCCATGGCCAAGGCGGAAACCCTGCTCCGCGAGGCCCTGCCCCCGGCCCTGGCGCGGAGGATTCTGGATCCGCACCTGGACAAACCCGGAACGGAACGCCTCTGGCAGGACCTGCTGGAGGTGGCTACAGGCATCGTGGCCAAGGCTTTTCCCGCCCCCAAGGCGGAATGATCGGGAGCCGTGAGTTCGGCGGCCGCGCCTGGGGCGGGGCCCACGATCCGGCCTGATGTCAGGCCCACCACAGGAGCCTCACAGGAGCCCCACAGGAGCCCCATGGAGACGCTGGAGTCCCTGAGCAGAAAGCTCGGCACCGTGCAGGACCTGCTGGCCGTGGTCAAGACCATGAAGAGCCTGGCCGCGGTGAACATCCGCGCCTACGAGCAGGCCGTGGCCTCCCTGGGTGCTTACGAGGCCGTGGTGCGGCTTGCCTGGCGCGCCCTGTTCCCGCTGCGTGGCCGCCTGCTGCGGACGCAAAGCGAGCCGGACTGCGTGCTGTATGCCGTGGGCTCGGACCAGGGCATGTGCGGGCAGTTCAACGAGGCCCTGGCCGACGCGGTGCTGCAGGCTCACGCCCGCCTGGGGCAGCAGGGGCTGGAGGTCACGGTCTGGACCACGGGGGAGCGGCTGCGTGCCGCCCTGCTCGATGCCGGACTCCTTGTGGGGCGGCACTTCTCCCTGCCCGGGTCCTTGCCCGCCATCACCGCCCTGGTCCGGAGCGTGTCCGAGGCCTTTGCCCAACGCAGCCAGACCAAAGAGCACGGTCATTTCTGGCTGGGGCACAACCAGGTCCGGGGGGCGGGGTCCTACACCCCGCAGGTGCTCCAGGTCCTGCCTCTGGCCGATTCCTGGCTGGAACAGGTGGCCGAGGACCGCTGGCCCGGCCGGGGTCTCCCCCTGGTCGGGGGCCCGGAGGAGCTGTTGTTCCGGGACCTCTTCCGGCAGTACCTCTTCATTTCGCTCTTCCGCGCACTGGCCCAGTCCATGGCAGCCGAAAACGCGGCCCGACTCGCGGCCATGCAGGCGGCGGAAAAGAACATCCAGGAGCTCCAGGAGTCCCTGCAGGCCACCTACCGGGACACCCGGCAACAGGCCATCACCGAAGAACTCTTCGACATCATCGCCGGATTCGAGGCCCTGGAAGGGGACTGACCCCAAGCCTGCGCGACTGTCGGAACAAGCTGGTCAACCGCGCTGCCCTCAAAAACAATACTTGAAAAATGGACCGCCTTGATACACACCTACGCAGGGGGGTCCAATGGCTGTCCAGACCCTGATGTGCTGGCTGCATCCAATCCAGATGGCAGGACAATAAACGAAATAGCAGTTCACAGTGTTGCGGTGGAACGATCATGAATACAGCTTTCGCCACCCTTTGGCAGTGCAGAATGCCTGGACCGCCCCGGTCTTCCGCCATCCTGGTCGGGCTTGCAGTGCTCGTGTGTCTGTTCACCCTTGGGCGGGGCGTTGCAATGGCCTCCCCTGCGTTGCACAACACCCTGGTCATCCTCTCCTACGACATCACGGACCCCTGGTCCGCCGCCGTGCTCCAGGGCATCCAGAACGCCGTGGCAGGGGAGGACGTCCTGCTGCACGTGGAGAGTCTCGACGCCCGACGGCACCAGGAAGACACGCACTACGCGACGTTCGCACAATTTCTCAACGACAAGTACGAGGCCGTGAAACTCGACAGCGTTCTGGTGGCCGACAACGCGGCCCTGGATTTTTACCTGGCCATGCGCGCCGACTTCCGGCCCGAGCTGCCGGTGGTCTTCTGCGGGATCAACAACTTCACCCCCGACCTGCTCGCCGGGCAGCAGGGCATCACCGGCGTCAACGAGGCCACCGACATCGCGGGCACGGTCAATTTGGCCCTGCGCCTGCTCCCCAGGACCAGCACCCTGGCCGTCATCGCCGCCTCTTCGGGCGTGGGCGCGGTGAATCTCGAACACCTGCGCGAGGCTGTCCCGGCCTTTGCACGTCACCTCAACATCAAAGAATACCTGGACGTACCCGGGGACGCCGTGAGCACGACCCTGGCTGACCTGCCACGGGACAGCATCGTCTTGCGCCTGGACAACCTCAAGACCCCGGACGGGGGCAATCTGCCCTTGCAGCAAAGCATGGCCCTGCTCGCCGCTGCATCACCCTACCCCGTGTTCTCGCTCTGGGATTTCGACCTGGGGCACGGCGCCCTGGGTGGCATCCTGGTCAATGGCGAGGCCCAGGGCAGGACCGCCGGGGAACTGACCCTGCGCCTGCTCCATGGGGAGCCGGTCGCCGCCCTGCCCGTGGTCATGACCAGCCCCAACGTCCCCATGTTCGATTACGCCCAGCTGCAGCGCTTTGGCATCGCCCAGGAGCTCCTTCCCCCCAATGCCGTGCTCCTTGGCAGGCCGGACTCCCTCTATGAGCGCCACAAGCTGCTGATCTGGGCCGGGGTACTCCTGATGGCCATGATGGCGGCCAGCCTGGTGGTTCTTTCCGCGGCCCTGCAGGGGCGGCGCAAGGCCGAACAGGCCCTGCGGTCAAGCGAGCAGCGCTACCGCTCCATCCTCGAAAACATCAAGGACGTGTACTACCGGTCCGATGCCCAGGGCCAGATGGTCATGGCCAGCCCCTCGGCCGCCCCTCTGCTGGGCTTTGAGCGTGTGGCGGACCTGCTCGGCCGACCGGCAAGCACTTTCTGGGCCAGGCCCGAGGAGCGGGCCGCATTCCTGCAACAGATCGAGCGCGAAGGCGAGGTACGCGACTACGAAGTGGAGCTCAGGCGCAAGGACGGCTCCACCATCCACGTGGCCACCACGAGCACCATCCGCCGCGACGCCCAGGGTCGGTTTCAAGGGGTGGAAGGCATCATGCGGGACATCACGGCCCGAAAGCTGGCGGAGGAGTGCCTGCAACGGAGCGAGCGGCAGTACCGGGAGCTCTTCGAGAACGCCCCCGTGGGTATCTTCCAGACCACCCCGGACGGACGCCTGCTTGCGGCCAACCCGGCCTTTGCGCACATTTTCGGCTACGAATCCCCCGCGCAAATGTTGGCCGCGATCACGGACGTGCCAAGCCAACTCTATATGCATCCCGAGCAGCGGGAACGGTTTACTGCCAGGCTGTTCGAGTATGGCCATACTTACGGCTTCGAGGAAGAGCTGAAAAACCGCAAGGGGGAAAGCGTCTGGGTCACCTCTAACACCAGGGTCAAGCAGCAGCAGGACGGCACGGTGGTGTTCGACGGCTTCATGATCGACATAACCCAACGCAAGCAGACCGAGCTGGCCCTGCAGCAATTGGTGCAGATCCTGGAGCATGCGGACAGCATCGCGGTGATGAAGGACACCGCCCTGCGCTACCTGGCCGTGAACCGGGCCTATCTGCGTCTCACGGGCCGGGGCAGCGCCCAGGGGCTACTCGGCAAAACCGACGCAGAGCTGTTCCAGGGGCTCGCAACGCAGGAGCAGATCGCGGAATACATGGAAAACGACCGCAAGGCCCTGGCCCTGCCCCCGGGCCAGGTCTGGACCGCCGAGGAATCCCTGCCCGCGGAAGACGGCGGAGTCCGCACCTTCCTCACCAAGAAGTTCCCGATCCATACCCAGGACGGCGCCACCCTGCTGGGTGTGGCGACCATGACCTCCGAGATCACGGAGCGCAAGCGCATGGAATCCGCCCTGCTGGAGGCGAAGCTCGCCGCCGAGACCGCCAACCGGATCAAGTCCGAGTTCCTGGCCAACATGAGCCATGAAATCCGCACCCCCATGAACGGCATCATGGGCATGCTGCAGCTGCTCCAGAGTACACAACTCGCTCCCGAGCAGCAGGAATTCGCCGAGGTCGCCTTGCAGTCCTGCAACCGCCTGACGCGGCTGCTCACGGACCTCCTGGACATCTCGCGCATCGAGGCCGGCCGCATGAGCATCGAGCGGGCGCCCTTGCAGTTGGAGCAGGTCCTGGACAATGTCCTGAACCTCTACCACCCGTTGGCCAAGGGGGCTGGCCTCGCTCTCGAGTACCACCTGGACCCCGCCCTACCGCCGCTGTTGCTGGGGGACGCCACCCGACTGCAGCAGGTGCTCATGAACCTCGTGGGCAATGCCCTGAAGTTCACAGCCTCCGGCGGCATCGTCATCGAGGTCTACCCCCTGCCGGGAAAAACCCCGCAACAGCCTCGGGTGCTCTTCTCCGTGGCGGATACGGGTATCGGCATCCCCGACGACAAGCTGGAGCAGCTGTTCAAGCCCTTTTCCCAGGTCAGCGAGGGCTTCACCCGCAAGTATCAGGGCGCCGGGCTCGGTCTGGCCATCTGCAAGCGGCTGGTGGAGCTCATGGGGGGCAACATCGCCGTGGACAGCGAGCCCGAAAAGGGTACGGTCATCTACTTCTGCAGCACCTTCGGCCTGCCCGAGCCGGAGGCGCAGCCCGAGCCCCCCGTGGTCAGGGCCGCGCCGGAGACACCGCTGACAACTCCGCTGTCCGGCCTGCGCATCCTGGTGGCCGAGGACGACAAGGTCAGCGGCATGATGGCTGCCAGGCTGCTCACCAAATGCGGGGCCTCGGTCCAGGTGGTGGAGGACGGAATCCAGACCCTGGCCGCCTTACGCCGGGGGCGCTTCGACCTGGTGCTCATGGACGTGCAGATGCCCGTGCTGGACGGGGTCGCCACCACCCGCGCCATTCGCAAGGGCGAGGCCGGGGACGACAAGAGGGGCATCCCCATCGTCGCCATGACCGCCTACGCCATGCAGGGCGACAAGGAGCTCTTCCTCGAGGCCGGGATGGACGACTACGTTGCCAAGCCGGCCTCCCTGGCCGAGTTGGAGCGGGCCGTCAAGGCGGTCCTGGCCAGGGGGGCGCCACCCCAAACCCCAGGCCGCGACAACTTGCCGGAAGATCCTCGCCGCTCCTCCTGACTTGCCCAAGCGGGGGCCAACGCCAGGGCCACACTCTGCGCGCCCCTGGGTTACCCTAACGATCCCGAGCGGCGTATCCGCCAACCCCTGGAGCACTTTGCCTTTGAAAATGGCAACATGCTCTAAGTCAATTGACACGAACGCCCCCCGTGCTGCATGAGGAAGTAACGGCAAAAGTCCCCCCTCCGGGGGCGCTCCGGGGGGCGCTCCGGGGGGCGCTCCGGGGGGTGCTCCGGGCATGCTCTTACCGCAAAGGACAGGACCATGGCTGATACGCAGCATTTTCATTACGGTTTTACCGTGGAAGGGCACGCGAGCAACCTCTTCAGCCTGGTGGAATTCAAGGGGCAGGAAGAACTGTCCAGCCCCTATGCCTTTGTGGTCACCCTGGCCAGCGCCGACCCGGGCCTGGCGCCTGCCGCATTTCTCAACCAACCGGCCCGGTTGAGCATCGTGTGCGAGAGTTCCCGGGGCCCAGACGACGATACCGGGGATGCCAACGCAGCGCAGGATCCCAACCAGCGCAAGCGGTCCGACAGCACCACGGCCCCGAGTGTGACCAACACCTACAGCGGGGTGATCTTCTCCTTCAAGTACATGCTCACCCTGCAGGGCATCACGTTCTACCAGGCGGTGCTGACGCCCAGCCTACGTCTGCTGGCCCTGACGCAGCACAATCAGGTCTTTCTGGGCAAGAGCCTGCCGGAGATCATCAAGCAGGTTTTTGCGGAAGCCCTGCTCACCCGCTACGACCTGCGGCTGCAAAACGGTTATCCGCCCCTGGAGTATGTCTGCCAGTACAACGAGTCCAGCTACAATTTCCTGGCCAGGCTCATGGAGCACCACGGCCTCTACTACTTTTTCGAGGAAACGGAACAGGGCGAGCAGCTGATCATTACGGACACCCTGGCCGCCCACATCCCCTGCCTTACACCCGACCTCTCCTTCCAGCCCGCGTCCGGTCTGGACCACACCCAGGCGGGGCACAGCGTCAAGAAGTTCGTGGGCAAGAACAGGATCGTCCCCAGCAAGGTCATCCTCAAGGACTACAACCCCGAACGGCCGGACCTGGAGCTCATGGCCGAGGCGGTGGTGGACCCGGCGGGCAGCGGCACCTACTACAGTTACTACGACCACTTCGAGACCCAGGACCAGGGGGCGGCCCTGGCCCGCATCCGCGCGGAGGAGCTGCTCACCGGGCAGGAGCGCTATTCCGGCGTGTCCAGCGCCCCTGCCTTGCGGGCCGGGTGTCTGTTCACCCTCTCCGGCCACCCCTATGCCGGGTACAACGCCCCGTTCCTGGTGACCCGGGTGGAGCATCAGGGGCGCAACAAGGCCTACAAGGCCGCCGGCATGGAGGAGCGCAAAGGCGCCGGGGAGCAGGAACCGCTGTTCAGCAACACCTTCGAAGCCATCCCCGCCGCCCGGCAGTTCCGCCCCGAACGCAACGCGCAGAAGACGCGGATCCAGGGTTTGCTCCACGCCACGGTGGATGCCGAGGGCGACACCCAGTACGCCATGATCGACGACCAGGGCCGCTACAAGATCCGCCTGCCCTTCGACCTGGCCGGGCGCCCGGACGGCAAGGCCTCCCACTGGATTCGCCTGGCCGAGCCCTACGCCGGTGCGGGTCACGGCATGCACTTTCCCCTGCACAAAGGGTCGGAGGTGGTCCTGAGCTTCATCGACGGCGACCCGGACCGCCCCCTCATCGCCTCGGCCATGTTCAACGGCCGGAACACCAACCTGGTCAAGGACGCCAACCGGGGCCTGAACAGCATCAAGACCGCGGGCAACAACCAGCTGGTCATGGGCGACAAGAAAGGGCAGGAGTTCATCGGCCTCTACTCCCCCTTCCACCACAGCAGCATCTCCCTGGGTTCCACCAAGCCGGGAGGAGGGGGCAGTCTCGACTTCAAGACCGAAGGGGCCAGCGAGTGGTTCGTGGCCGGCAACGAGAACAAATGCGTGGTGGGCACCAAGAACGAGGCGGCAGTGGGTATCTGCAGCGAGATCAACGTGGCGGCCAAGACCGAGGTCACGGCCGGATTCCGGACGGAATACTGCTTCGGCCCCCACTTTGAACGCACCGTGGGCCCGGGCCTGGAAGTGGGCGAGGAGTCCCTTTCGCTGTTCAAGGAAAAGGAGATGGGCGCCTACGAGTCCGTGGAGTTGCGCGCCGGCTATGCCCCGGACCTGGTGGCCAAGCTGGAGAACCTGAAGAAATACTACCACGCCATGAGCATCGCCACTGCCGTGGGCAGTGTCGCCGCTTCCGCGGTTTCCGAATCGTTTACCGACGAAGGCTGCTTCAGCGACGACTCCTCCGCCGTCACCGACGGCGTGGGCTATGGCGGAGCGGCCTTGCTCACGGCCAGCGCCGTGGTGCTCGCGGCCGCCATGGCCAAACTCTGGAACGCCATCAAGGACGCGCAGAGCGTGGACGAAGCCTGGGTCAGCAGCGTGAACCTGACCGAAGAAGGCATCTCCATCGAGGCCTGCGGCGGCAACCTGCCGCCCATTATCCCGGCCAACGTGCCGCCGCAGCAGCCGCCGCCTCCGGCCACGACCCAAAAACTGGAGACCGGCATCAGTCTCAAGGTCCTGAAAAAGGACATTACGGGTGCTCTGGAGAACACCTCGTCCCTCAGCTTCGAGGAGGACACCAAGGTGGTCCTGCTGGCCAACCAGGAGCCGCCGCCCGCGCAGCAAAAGCGCCAACTCGGCAAGGCGGCCTACCTCATGCTGGAAGGGGCCGAAAAGGGCACCCTGCGCGTCCAGGACACGGTGGGCGTCGAGCTGCACGTGGATGCCGCCAATCCTGATCACGATACCGTCAAGCTCTGGCATAAGGGCGGCAGCACCTGTCTGTGCAACACCAAGCAGGTGCAGCTGGCCGCACCCCAGGGCGCGCAGACGGTCACGCTGGACGACAAGCAGGTGCTCCTGGCCCAGGGAGCCAACAACACCATCACCATGAAAGACGACAAGATCCAGGTGGCCTGCACGGAATTCAGCATCGGCACGGCCTTCAAGGTCACGGCCTCCCGGGTGGAAATCGGCGGCGAGCTCTCCACCACGGGCTCCGCCGTGGTCAAGGGGGACCTCACGGTGGAGCAATCCGCCACCATTGCCACCAACCTCAATCTCACGGCGCACCCCCGCGTCAAGAATCCCAACGCCTACTGGTAAGCCCCGTGAAGAACCTCAAGGACGATCGGTTCTCCCTGACCCGCCGCTTCCTGGTGTTCCGCAGGGACAACATCCTCATGCTCAACGCCATGGCGGCGTTCGCCTTTGCCGAGCCCGACCGCCCCTTGTCCGAGGACCTGGTCTGGGAGAATCTCGCCCTCTGCGGGGGCGGCAACATCTTCGACGAAGGCTTCCACAAGACCCGGGCCGAATTCATTGTCCACGGCGCCTGCCACGCGCCTGGGGGCCAACCGGTGCGGCAATGCCCGGTCCGGGTGCGTGTGGGCGAGACGGAGAAAACACTGCTGGTGTTCGGCGACCGCTACTGGCTGGATCGGGACGGCCGTCCCAAACCCTCGGAGCCCGCCCCTTTCACCCGCATGGAACTCGGCTGGGGGCAGGCCTTCGGCGGCCCGGGCCACAAGTACAATCCCGGCGGCAAGGGCCTGGCCGAGGTGGTCTTTCCCGAGGGGCAGCGCCTGCTACCCCTGCCCAACGTGGAGGATCCCAAGACGCTCCTGACCTCGCCGCAGGAGAACCCCGTGCCTGCCGGGCTGGGCATGCTGGGTTCCATGCGCTTCTGGCGCGGCACGGGGTTGGGCACCTACGACGAGCGCTGGCTGGCCGAGTACTGGCCCTTCCTGCCCCCGGACGCCGACATCAATCTGGCCTGCACCGCTCCCAGCGACCAGTGGCTGCCGGGCTATTTTCGCGGGGGCGAGCCCGTGGAAATCACGAACATGCACCCGGAGCAGCCGGTGCTGCACACCCGGCTGCCGCAAGTCCGGATCAGGTTTTTCATGCGTCAGCTCCTGCGCGACCGGGTCCAGCGCCTGGAGCTGCCCTGCGACTTCGACACGGTCTGGCTCCTCCCCGAGCGCGGCCTCATGGTCTGTGCCTGGCGGGCCGTCACCCTGTGCACCTCCCATGGCGCCACCGACATTTCCCACGTGCTCGTGGCCTGCGAGGACCCCGAGACCGAGCCGCGCCCCAAGGAGGAGTACTTCCTGCGGTTCGGGGAGTCGGCCGCGCCCCTGGCGCCCCCTCCCACGACACAGCCGCAGCGGGAAGCCACGCCCCCACGGGAGTCCGCGCCACCGCGTGAGTCCGCCCCGCCCCCACCCGGGGAGCCGGTCGTGTCCCGCCCGGCCCCGCCCCCGCAGGGCCTGCTGCCCGAACCCGACCTCCAAGCCTTGCAGCGCGAGCTGCAGGCGACCTGCCAGCGTCTGGGCATCGAACCCCGCCCCACGGTGGCCGCGGCGGACCCCTTCGGCCTGGAGGGCATGCCCCCGGGCGAGGCCATGCAGCGGCTCGACGGGATTCTGGCCGAGCACCAACAGGCCCTGGAGCGCAGCTGCGCCAGCCTGGGCATCGACCCCACCGCCTGGCAGCCACCCGCGCCGCCGGACCTCCGGGAGCTGGCGGCCCAGCTGGGCGCCCTGGACATCGCGGACCCCAAGCTCAAGGCCGCGGCCGAGACCCTGCGCGAGATGCTGCTGGAGCTGCCCCCGGAACCCAAGACCGACGCGCAACCGGCGGCTCCCGAACCCCAGGCCGAGGCGGGTCTGCCCGAACCGCCCCCAGGTCGTCTGGACCGCGAACAGGTCCTGCACTGGCTGGCCACCGGTCGCTCCCTGGCGGGGCAGGACCTCACCGGCCTCGATTTTTCCGCCTGCAAGCTCGCGGGGGGCGATTTCCGCCGCGCCTGCCTGGAGGGGGCCGTGCTGCGCGACGCGGACCTCGGCGGCTGCGATTGCAGCCAGGCTCTCCTCACGGGGGCGGACCTGACCGGCGCCAAGGCCGAACAGGCCCGGTTCATCGACGCCCAGGCCGCAGGCCTCAAGGCCGTGGGCGCCCGTTTCACCGGGGCCGACCTGAGCGGCGCCCACCTTGTGGGGGCGGACCTGACCCGCGCCGAGCTCACCCAGGCCCGGCTGGTCCGGACCGACCTGGAATCCGCCACTCTGCAGGGCGCCGTGCTCCAAGGCTGCCAGGGCACCCGCCTGGACTGCCAGGGCGCCGACCTCCGGGGCGCGGTCCTGGCCCACGCGGAACTCACCGGTGCCCGCTTCGAGGCCGCCCACCTGGACAACACGGACTTTCGCGCGGCCAACCTGCGCGGGGCCTCGTTCTCGGACGCCCAGGGGGTGAAGCCTGTCTTTGCCGGGGCCGATCTCTCGGAGAGCAAGGCTTCCGGCGGCGCCGTGCTGCTCGAGGCGGACTTTTCCGGGGCGCGCCTGACAGGTGCCCGCTGGACCGACTGCGACCTGGGCAAGGCCGTGTTCGTCAAGGCCAACCTGGATCACGCGGAACTGCGCGGCTCCCGCTTCGCCGACGCCAGCTTCCGCCTGGCTACCGCAAAGCATGCGGTGCTGGACCGCGCCGACCTCACCCGCGCGAACCTCCAGGGACTCAACGCCTTCAAGGCCTCCCTGCGGGAAGCCACTCTCGTCTGCGCGGACCTCTGCAACGCCAATTGCTACGCCGTGGACTTCTTCAAGGCCTCCTTTCACGAAACCCGGTTGGCCGACACCGTGCTGGCCAGGACGCTGCTGGGCAAGTGGCGTCCCCTCCGGTTCTGAGCCAGCCCCCAGGGAGCGCGCATGGACAAGAGTGAGCTGCTCGACTTGCTGGCCCGTCAGGCCGGACTGCAGGGTGCGGACCTGGCCGGGGCGGACCTCTCCGGCCTGGACCTCTCCGGCCGGAGCTTGCGCGGCGCGCGGCTGGCGGGGGCCAACCTGAAAAACACCAGGCTCCTCGCCGCCAACCTCGCGGATGCGGACCTCAAGGGCGCGGATCTCTGCGGCGCCGAGCTCTCCGGGGCCGACCTCGGCCATGCGGACCTGTCCACAGCGCTCCTGGTGCAAGCCACCCTGGTGGGCGCCAACCTGGCCGGGGCCGCGCTGGTCCGGGCCGATCTGCGCGGAGCCAGGGCCAACCGGGCCGATCTGTGCGGGGCCGATCTCTCCGGCGCCAACCTCGCGGGGGCGCTCCTGGTCCAGGGCAACCTGGTCCGGGCCAGGCTGACCGAGACCGTGTTCGATCAGGCCGTGTTGAGTGGGGCCGACCTGGAGGGCGTGGACCTCTCCGGCCGGGTCCTCACCGGCCTGACCCTGGACAAGACCTTTCTCAACGGCGCCAACCTGAACGGAACCCGGTTCAGCGGCTGCCGGATGTTCATGACCTACCTGGAGCGGGCCCAGTGCTCCGGCCTGGTGCTCGAGCAGTGCGTGCTCGATCAGGCCAGCTTCGTGGAGGCCGTGCTGGACGGCGCCCTGCTGGCCCCCATCAGTGCCCGCTGCCTGGACTGCAGCCGGGCGCGGGCGCACCAAGCCCGCTTCCGGGGTGATTTTTCCATGGCCGTGTTCGAGGACGCGGACCTGCGGGGCGCCGATTTTGCCCAGGCCGTCCTGAACAACGCCAGGCTGGCCCGGGCCGGGTTGCAGGACGCCAGCCTCGCGGGAACACAACTCGAAAGGGCCGACCTCTCCCACTGCGATCTCTCCGGCGCGGACTGCTCCCGGGCGGCCCTGTACCGCTGCGTGCTGCACCGCAGCCGCACCCAGGGCACCCGCTTCGACGGCGCGCTGCGGGATGGCGCCTTCGGCACCGATCCCGAGTTGGCCGCCGCCGAGGACTGGGTCCCGTCCATCACCTGAACCGCCACCAATTACCAGAGGAGCACAGTCATGAGTCAAACCGCACGTCAGCTGGCCTGCCCCGACGCCTCCCTGAGCTTCGGCACGGTGACCGGCGCCCTGGACGACAGGTTTCTCATCCGCCAGGGCAGCCGGATGCTTCCGGCCAGACGGGCCGCGGGCTGCCTGCTCGCCCCCGAACTGGGCGACCGCGTGCTCCTGGCCTCGGACGGCGCAGAGGAGCACTACGTGCTGCAGGTCCTGGCCCGAGTGTCCACAGAACCCGGTCGGGTGGGACTGGAGGAGGGGCTGGTCCTGCATGGAGGGGCGGGTCCGCTGGAAATGGCCGGAGAAACCCTGCGGCTCACGGCTGGCGAACGTCTGGAGCTCAAGGCCCCGGAGATTGCCGTGCACGGCGGCCTGGTCGCCATGGTGGGCGAGACCTTGAGCCAGGCCTTTGCCCGGACCCGCTGCGTGACCGGCAGCCTGGAGCGCATCGCCGGGCGGGTGGTGGAGCGGGTGCGCCGCCTGTACCGCACGGTGGAAGAGACCGAACACGCCCGGGTGGGGCGCCTGCGGCTCGACGTGGAGCAGAGCCTGCGCATGAAGGCCGGACGAGCCACCCTGGAAGCCGAGGAAACCCTGCAACTGGACGGCAACAAGATCCAGGTGGGCTAGGAGCAGCCATGTTCGCCCTGACCAACGAGGCCGGCATGGCCGGCGCATTCCCCGATCTGTGTCTCACCCCGGCACCCCCGGCGCCCAACCCCGTGCCCGTGCCCTACCAGAACCTCGCCATGCTGCAGAACGCCAAGGGCGACACCTGCGCCAAGAAGGTGTACGTTACCGGGGCCAAGGCCCTGACCATGAAGACGGTCATCGCCCAGTCCGTGGGGAACGAACCGGGCGTCAACGAGGGCATGGTCTCGGGCACCATCCAGGGCCCGGCCAAGTTCACCTCCGGCAGCATGAAGGTCTACATCGAGGGCTCCAAGGCCGTGTTCCAGGGCTCCATGACGGCCCAGAACGGGGACAACCCCAACTGCGTGGGCGTGGTCAACAACCCCAGCCAGACCAAGGTCGATTGGCTGGAGTGAACACGCCTGTCCTTGTTCCGCCGTTCCCCAGGCAGTACGGGCCCCTCGGCGTTACGCAGGGCTGTGACCAAACGGAAGATTCAGGAGCTGCCCGGGAGCAGTGGATCTGCAGAGTGAGCTTGGCCGGTCGATTCCGCTGGGACCAATGATCTGCTAGGCTTGGCGCCTCTGGTGACCCGCCTCGCGCGGTATCCAGACTGCTGCAGTGATTTCGCGATACCTCTTGAAATGGCTCCAATAACATGCTATCAAGTATCAAGATTCGTGTGGGCTGCGCCCAGACTGTGGCTTCTTGAGGCCTGGTACGTGGCGGCTCTCCCCACAAGCCCCGTTGCCGACACGCGCGGCGGGAAGGGGCTTCCACACCCGGATGCGCAACACAGGACAGGTTGCATGGCAGGCCCGATTCGGACGTATGACCAGAACGGTCCGCACTGTCGGAGTGGATTGCTGCTCCTCTTGCTGTGCGCCCTTGGGGCCTGTCTGATCCTGGCGCTGCCCCCCCGGGCCTGGGCGGAGTTCAACCGTCTGGTGGTCATCGCCGGGGACAACGACTACCCCCCCTACAGCTTCCTGGACAATTACGGGCAGCCCGCCGGGCTCAGTGTGGACCTGACCCGGGCCGTGGCCCAGGCCGTGGGCCTGCGCATCGAGCTGCGCCTCGGCCCCTGGAGCGAGGTGCGCAAGTCCCTGGAAACCGGCCAGGTGGACGCCATCATGGGCATGCTCTTCTCCGAGGAGCGCAACAAGCTCTTCGACTATACCCCGCCCTACAGTGTGGTGACCCAGTCCCTCTTTGTCCGCAGGGGCGGCCCCAGGGTCAGCTCGCTGCAGGACCTGGCCGGGCGGCGCGTGGTGGTGCAGCATGGCGACATCATGCACGACTTTCTCCTGAAATACGGCGGCGAGCTCAGTCTGGTGCCCGTGGGCAGCACCGAGGAGCTGATACGCGCCCTGGCCGAGGGCAGGGGCGATTGCGCCGCCACGGCCAAGATGCCTGGCCTGTATTGGCTCCGCCGCCTGGGGATCGACACGGTGCACCCCTCCGGCCCTCCCTTGACCTCCATGGGCCTGGCCATGACCGTGCGCAAGGGGAACCACCAGCTCCTGGCCCAGCTGACCGAAGGCCTGTCCCTCCTGCATCGCACCGGCGAGTTCCAGGAGCTTCAGGACCGGTGGCTCGGCGTGCTGGAAGAGGAGCGCTTCCCCTGGAGCGCGGTCCTCTGGGTCACCGGCCCCTTGGCCTTGTTCCTCCTGTTGGCCGTATTCTGGAGCTGGAGCCTGCGCCGCCAGGTCCGGCTGCGCACCCGCAACCTCGCCGCCAGCGAGAACCGGTTCCGCACCCTGGTGGACTCCCTGGGCGAGGGGGTCATGGTGCAGTCGGCCACAGGGGCTCTGCTGGAGGTCAACCGGGTGGCGGTGGAGGTCTTCGACATCACAGACGACGCGCTCAGCGGACAACCCGCGCAGCATCGCGACTGGGGCACCGTGCATGAGGACGGCTCGCCCTTTCCCGCGGCCGAGCATCCCTCCCTGCACACCCTGCACACCGGCGAACCCTGCTCCAACGTGATCATGGGGGTGCGGCACCGGCAGCGAGGGTTGGTCTGGATCAAGGTCAACACCCGCCCCTTGTTTGAAATGGAGGGGAGCAAGCCCCTTGCGGCCGTAATCTCCTTTTCCGACATCACGGACGCCAAGCACAAGGAAGCGGCCCTGCAGGAAAGCGAGGAGCAATACCGACAGCTCTTCGAGTCGAGCAAGGACCCCATCCTGATCCACGACCCGCAGCACGACGGGTTTCTGGCCGTCAATCCCGCGGCTGTGGCCATGTACCAATACAGCCGAGAGGAGTTCGCCACGCTGGGCATGGCGGAGCTCCTGGCGAGTCCCGAGGAGGAGGCTCTGCAGGCCGGGCCGCTCCTGCAGACCGAGTACCGCCTGCACAGGAAAAAGAGCGGCGAGCTCTTTCCGGTGCGGACGGCGCAGAGCCCCATGCGCATCAGGAGCCGGCAGTACGAGTGCATCATTGTCCAGGACATGACGGCCCAGGCCGACTACGAGCGCATGCTCCTGACCGCCAAGGAGGCCGCCGAGGCCGCCAACCGGGCCAAGTCGGACTTTTTGGCAAACATGAGCCACGAGATTCGCACCCCGCTCAACGGGGTCATGGGCATGCTGCAGCTGCTCAAGACCACGCCCCTCGCGGGGGAGCAGGCGGAATTCGCCGATACCGCGCTGCAGTCCTGTCGGCGGCTGACCACCCTGCTTTCCGACATTCTGGACCTGTCGCGCATCGAGGCGGGGAAGATGTCCGTGGTTTCCGCGCCGTTCTGCCTGCACAGCGTCCTCGAACAGCTGCGGGACCTCTTCAAGCCCATTGCCAAGGAATCCGGGCTGGCGTTGCACATCAATACCGCCCCCGACATCCCGCACCAGCTGCTGGGCGACGCGACGCGACTGCAGCAGGTGCTCATCAATCTCTTGGGCAATGCCCTGAAGTTCACCCCGGCCGGGAGCGTGAGCGTGGAGGCCTATCCCCTGCCCCCGCGCCGCAAGGGGCAGTACAGGGTGCTGTTCTGCATCACGGATACGGGCATCGGCATCCCCGACGACAAGTTGGAGCTCCTGTTCCGCCCCTTCTCGCAGGTCAGCGAAGGCTACACCCGCAACCACCAGGGGGCGGGGTTGGGCCTGGCCATTTCCAAACGTCTGGTGGAGCTCATGGACGGCAACATGGCGGTGGAGAGCGAGCCGGGCGTGGGCACCAGCCTCTATTTCTGCGCCACCTTCGAGCGGCCGGATGCAGAGGAGACCGAAGCCGGATCCGGCGCGACGGGAGAGGATGCGGAGCTACACCCCGGCTTGCGGGGCCTGCGCGCCCTGGTGGCCGAGGACGACACCGTCAGCGGCGAGGTTGCGGCCGGGCTGCTCAGACAGGCGGGCCTTGCGGTCTCGCTGGTCATGGACGGCTTGCAGGTGCTCGAGTTCCTGCGCCGGGAGCCCGTGGACCTCGTGTTCATGGACGTGCAGATGCCGATCCTGGACGGCGTGGCCGCCACCCGGGCCATTCGAGACGGGCAGGCCGGGGAGGACAGAAGGCACGTCCCCATCATCGCGGTGACTTCCTATGCCATGGCCGGGGACCAGGAGGCGTTCCTGGCGGCCGGGATGAACGGCTATGTGGCCAAGCCGGTGGGCTACGAGGAGCTGCTCCAGGCCGTAACGGCGGTCCTGGGCTCCAGGGGGCAAGGGACTCCGCCCCCAACGGGGTAGAATCGCGCTCCCTCCGAGCCGCCGCCCTCGGACGCCTGAGCGAAACGCCATGCAGCGCCTTCCTTGCCGGGCGCATTTCCCTTTCTAACATGCCGCGACAGCAAGCTCCCGGCGCTCCATTGCTGCCAGTAGCCTTCAAGACCTGCATCCAGTAGCCCCCTTACCCATTATTTTTACAGACAACTTCAGACCAAGAGAGTATAAGCCGGACGCAAGACCTCGCCCCGGGACTCGCTATTGCCATGTAGTTTGGTCATAATGGCGTGTTACGGGGGGCGGAAATGCTCTGGATACCTTCCGGGTGGGGTATACTGAACAGTCCGGGGGACGACCGGCTCAGACCGGTCCGGGCAGTGCGGATGGCAGGACGGGCGTGCGCCCCTGCCACGACCAACAAGGAACCATGGAGAGGAACAATGAGTCCACTGTGGAAAGAGAGCTGCACGCTGGGGTGTTGCCTGCTGACGCTGCTGCTGACCGTGGGCGGGCTACCCGGCTCCTCGGGCGCGCCCCTGGCCTGGGCCGCTGCCGCCTACGAGCAGCCCACGACCCTGAAGGCCTCCCAGGTCCTGCCCCGAGAGCTGCTTTCGGGTCCGGACTTCACGGTTGAAGAACCAGTCCAGTGCGACGGCTACCTGAACACCTACACCATCCGCTCCACCTTCGGCTCCTTCCGGGCCACCTCCACCGCCCTGCTCGCCATCCGCATCCAGGAAATCCGCGCCATGGCCGCCATGCAGCAGGTGAGCGGGGCGGACGAGTTCGGCAGCCGCATGGTGGCCAGCGGCGAACGCCTGGTGGACGGCGCCGTGAACCTGATCACCGACCCCCTCAACACCCTGGGTAGCGCGGCCTCGGGTGTGGGCAAGCTCTTTACCAGGGCCCAGGAGCGCATCGCGGGCAACTCCACCAGCAAGTACGAGGAAAGCACCGCCTCGAACCTCACGGGGTTCGCCCGCACCAAGCGCGAATACGCCAAGGCCTTTGGCGTGGACCCCTACTCCACCAACCAGGCCCTGCAAACGGCCCTGGACAACGTGTCCAGCGCGGGCTACGCCGCCGACATCACCGGCATGGCGCTCAAGGCCCTCATTCCCGGCGGGGTGGGCGTGGCCACCTCCGCCGTGGGGGGCGTCAACTGGCTCCACGACTTCGACGTGGCCCTGCCCCCCACGGAGTTGCACGCCGCCAACCGGCAACGCCTCAAGGACATGGGGCTCTCCGAGGAGCTGGTCAGCCGCTTCATGGCCAACGACGAGTACACCCCCACCCAGCAGACCCTGCTGGTCCTGGCCCTGGCCTCCATGCCCCGCACCGGGGGCAAGGCCGACTTCATCCAATTGGCCGCCACCACCCGCAACCAGGACCAGGCCCTGTTCCGGCAGCGCATGGCCCAGATGTACGCCGGGTACGACCGCAGCGTGGAGCGCATCGAGAGCTTCGTCCCCCTCGGTCACCTGGTGGGGGGCAAGACCGCCTCGGGCAAGCTGGTGCTCTGTTTCCCGCTGGACTACCTGCTCTGGACCGAACGCACGGCGGCCGCCGTGGACGACATCGTCCGAAATGCGCCAGGCGGCAAGCCCAAGAGCGTTACGCTGTGGTTGACCGGCCAGGCGAGCAAGAAGGCGCAAGGCGAGCTGCAGCGGCTGCAGGTCGGCGTGCACGAGCACGCTGGGCAGCAGTTGCTCGGTGAGCGCCTGTAACGGCAGAGGGCAGGGCCTGCCTGGGCTGGTGCCAGGCGGGGCCGGCTCGCAACCATGGAACCGCTAACCGTCAGGTCCAGCATGAACCCCTCCTCCGCCCAGGCTGAAGCGCCTCTGCCAATCGCCCCCTTCTTCAGGCAAAGGACGGCAACCGCAAGGTTCCGTGCCCGCCTCCGCGGGGGCCTACCGCTTTTACTGCTCGTGCTGCTGCTGGCCATCTCGGGCTGCGCGAGCCGGGTGCAGCTGCTGCCCGTGGATCCGGCCAAGCGAACCCTGGAACTCTCGCGCAACGTCCTGGACTCCGGCAAGGTCAGTGAATCCACGCTGCTCTTTCTGGAGGAGCGGGCCCTGTTCGGCCGCTGGAAAAAGGACCCGGTGCCGGTGCTGACGGAGCTCTTCGTGGCCAGCAGCCGCTGGCAGGACGCCGAGGAGTTCCTCACCCTCACCGAACTCTGCTTCTACCAGGCAGCCAGGGAGCAGAAGCCGGAGCTGTCGGCCAGGCTCTACCTGACCACGGCCCTGCTGGCCTACCAGGCTTTGTTCCACGCCCCTTGCGCCTTCCCCCGCGGCCCCTACGAGCCGGGCAGCTACATCGCGTCACAGTATTACAACCGTGCCCTGGCCAAGTACGTCATCGCCTTTCGCGATGCCGGCAAGACCATGACCCATGAGACGGAACTGCCCCTCCTTGCCGGTTCCGTGGAGGTGCGGGGCAGGACCTCGGATTTCAGCTGGCCGCCGCAAGAGGTGGAGCGCTACCTGATCTCCTCGGAGTTCAAGCTCAAGGGGCTCAGGCGCGAAGGCACCGACACCGGGCTCGGGGCGGCGCTGGTCTTCAAGCTCAAGCACCCTGGGGGCGCTCCTGCCCAGTCCGTGGCCATGGACCCCACCGCCATCAAGGAAACCAACGTGCGGAGCAGCACCCTGGTCTTCGGGTTCTCGCCCTGTCTCGAAGAGGGCGACGAGCCCCGCTACACGGCCACCGTGGCGTTCTACGACCCCCTGACCAGTACGGAGCACCAGGACGGGGAGCGATCCGCCCCCCTGGCCAGCGACTTCAGCACGGCCATCGCTTTCGGCCTTTCCCAGGCCCCGGACATGAACCCCCTCAAGGCCCTGCTGGCGCCCGAGGAATGGACACAGCTGCAGGGGCTGATCCTGATGCAGCCCTACCAAAAAGGGAAGATTCCCGTGGTCTTCGTGCATGGGCTCATGTCGTCGCCCCTGACCTGGGCCGGCATGTTCAACCGCCTGATGAACGACCCCACCCTGCGCCAGCGCTACCAGTTCTGGTTCTTCGGCTATGCCACGTCCAACCCCGTGGGGTACTCGGAGTACCTGCTGCGCAAGGTGCTGCTCGAGGCGCGGCAACGCTTCGACCCCGAGCGCAAGGCCCCGGAGTTCGACAGGCTCGTGGTGGTGGGGCACAGCATGGGCGGATTGCTCGCCAGGGGCACGACCCTGCACGGCGACCTGGAGACCTTCCGCAGGATCACCAATCTGAACCCGGACCTGGACGGGATGGACCCGGAGGCGCGGGACTTCATCGAGAAGATGCTGGTGTACGAGCCCGTGCCCTTTGTCTCCCGGGTGGTGTTCCTGGCCACACCCCATCGGGGGGCTTCCATGGCCGAAGGCACCATCGGCCGGATCGGCTCCGCGCTCATCAGCCTGCCGCTGCAGATCCTCAAGGTCTCGGCCTCGCTCCTGACCAGTCTGACCCAGCACAAAGGGGCCAAGGCAGTGGTCATCGGCGGCAGAACCTTCGAGAGCATGCCCACGGGTATCGATTCGCTGTTGCCCAGCAACCCCATCCTGTCCTGGCAGGCCGGGCAGATGGAAGCCTCGACGATTCCGTTCCACTCCATCATCGGCAACAATCGCCAGGCCGGAATACCAGGGGGCGAGGACGGGGTGGTGCCCTACGAGTCCGCGCACCTGGCCAACGCCCAGTCGGAACTGGTGGTCCTGTCCGGGCACAGCGTGCAGGAACAGCCCCCCACCGTGGCCGAGGTGCGGCGCATCCTCGTCGAACACATCGGGGAGGCGCGCTGCCCCTAGCGGCTGTGTGAGGGCGGACGGAACTCGAAGGCGTCAGAACGGATAATGCAGATGGACGGGTGGCTGATACCGTCAGCGGATCAATAGGATGTGGAACAGGGCCTCAGAGCAGGAACGCGCAGGGGGTGGTCTTTCCATGTGAATAACATCGCACCATGACACCATCACATGAGGAGGGAGCC